>JANMSG010000132.1:0-10719 GCA_031389065.1 Acidobacteriota bacterium
TCTTCGCGGTAGAAATAGGTCTTCGTTTGATTGGCTTGTGTTTCAATCTTCGAAAGCACACCATTGGCTGCGACGACAAAATTTTCAGGAACGGTCGCTTCAATTTCGATGGTTGCTTTGTCGTTCGGGTCATCTATAGAAGGCCACCAGGAGGGTCCCCCGTAAGGCTCGCTTAATGTTGAAATTACCGAATACTCACTATTGGCGCGTTTGCTGATTCGCATACCCGCGTTTAAGGCTCCTGAAGATGTAGGCGCTCCGTGATAGCTGATTTCTAGAGCGATGATTTGCCCGGCAGGAACTAGGTTTAACAAACTCACTGTAAAATTATCGCTATTGCGCTGGATTTGGCGCGCCTGTCCGTTGAAAAGGACCGCATCTATCGTCAAATTGCTGTAGGCATCAATGGCAATTGAGGAGGTTGCCGATAAAGTTTGGGCTGTGATGACGACGGTTCCTTTGATGTTTGCAGGTTCAGGCGTTACGCCGATTTGCAACTTGTAATGCTGAACATCGAGCGTCGGATTTGCGGCGATCGCAGCAGGAACTAGCTTTGCAGGCAAGGCGTTTTGAGCGTGAAGATTTTTCTCAAGCCACTCGTGTTGGCGTTTGATTTCTTCAAAGATGGAAAGGTCATTTCGTGCGCTTGAGCTTGATGATGACAAGGGCACCATCAATAATAGAATTACCACACAGGCTATCAACAATTTTTGCATATATTCTCCGCCAGATATTTTGTAAAACTACAGGCTGTGCATCAACCAACCCATTTCGCATTCAGGGATTTTCAAGGGTTCGCTCGTATTCAAATGCATGACGCTAAAACTTAATCATCAGCAGCTTGCATCTTGATGTTGAAAGTTGTCCCCTGATTTTCTTCGCTTTGCACTTCAATAAATCCTTCGTGTTCGTCAACAATTTTTTTCGTCACGGCGAGTCCCAGCCCGAAGCCCGCCTGTTTGGTCGAAAAGTAAGGCTCGAATACTTTGCTCAAGTCTTCGCGGCTGATGCCTATGCCCGTATCTGTGATTTTCACATCAACAAAACCGTTCAATTTGTGAATCTGTGTTGTCAGCTTTCCGCCCGCCGGCATCGCTTGCAGGGCGTTGATAATGATGTTTGAAAAACAGGATTTCAACTTCTCGCGGTCACCGTTGACTTCTGTTGGCAACGCATCTTCCTCAACAATGATTTCAACACCTTGCTCGTCTGCCTGCGGACGAACCAGCGCCAGCGTCTCTTCAACCAGCCCCCGCATGTCGAATTTGTGAACCGCGAGTTGCGCCGGACGCCCGTAATTCAAGAGGTCGCTGACCATATGTTTCAATCGCGTGATTTCATCTTTGATGGAAGAGAGTATGCGTGTGAACTGTTTGCGCTTTATTTCATCTTCGGGCGCGAATTTCGTGCTGACGTGATCTATGGAAAGATTGATGACGTTGAGAGGATTGCGAATTTCGTGAGCCACGGATTGCGTCAGACGACCAATGACGGCGGCGCGTTCCGATTGATTGAGCTTTTCTTCCAGTTCGCGTTTGTGGCGCAACCCGTCAATCATTTCGTTGAAGGTTTCAGCCAGTTGACCCACTTCATCATTGCGAATAATGTTGACGCGAAAATCGAGTTGGCTATCGGCAACTCTGCGTGCCGCGCTGGCAAGTTCCTGAATCGGGCGCGTGAACTGCCAGCCGATCATCACGGCAATTGCCAGCGCGATGACCAGCAAGCCTGTCGTTGCCCATTGTCTATAATTCGATAGCGTCTGATTCTTGATGGCTAGTTGAGTGGTAGCTTCTGTAACTTGACTGATGACCGCGCCTTGATTCATAACGATGATGATCCAGTGCAGCCCTTTATTCGCCGTGTCTGTCGGGTAGTAATAGGTTATATCATTATAGCCATGATTTCCGAATGCGCCGACAATCGGATCGCCTGACATAATCCAATTTTTGTTGTTAGCGAAGACATTGCCGGATAATTCGAGAGCGTTTTTATCTTTCGGAACAGCGATGGTTTTGATTTTTTGAAACAATTCTTTCAACGAACTATCTATTACATTCCCCTCTTTATCGGCGACAATGATGGCTTCTACAGTCTTCGGCATATCTTCCTGAGAGACCACATTATATATTAAATCTTCACTGCCAAGAGATCTTGTAGCAATGCTCACAGCCTGCATCAAATCCGCGAAGCCTGAATTAAAGACTTCCGCTACTTTTACCTTATGCTTATCAATCTCTTCGTTCAGGCGTTGCTGCGCCCAATAATCAAGAGCAAAAACAATTGCGATAGTCAGTAATAAACATGCCGTAAGCAGCAGCATGAGCCGGGCTCGAAAGGTCATTAAAAATTGTATTTTGTCAGTCATCTCGTGCTATTCAATCACCGAAAGATTCGCAAGAATCATAGCATAAACAAATACTGTTTCGAGGCGTTGAGGTTCGATGGTGAGATTGAGACTTGTTGTGCGAGGTTGCCTCGAGCGTGAGAGAGGTTACTAACTGTAACCTGAGAATCACGAACGCGAGGTGACAATGTTGCGAGTCGCAGCCCATTGATTGATGTCTTCACGGTTAATTGCCGCAGCCATCAAATCTGAAAATAAATCCGGCGTGCAGGCAAACGAGGCGATGCCCAGTTCTGCAAACGTAGCGGCAACGTGATGGTCATAACTTGGCGCACCCTCATCATTCAAAGCCAGCAAAGCAATCATCTGAACCCCCGATGCAACCAGCGCAGCGGCGCGTTTCAACATCTCTGCAGCATTGCCGCCTTCGTACAAATCGCTGATCAAAATCAGTATGGTTTCCTGCGGCCTTCGTGCCACCGTCTGACAATAACTGAGCGCGCGATTGATGTCTGTGCCGCCTCCGAGTTGAACCCCGAATAATAAATCAACTGGGTCTTGAATCTTTTCGGTCAAATCCACAACCGCCGTGTCGAAAACCACCAATCGAGTATTGACAGCCGGCAAAGAAGCCAGCACCGAACCAAAGATTCCTGAATAAACCACCGACGTTCCCATAGAGCCGCTCTGGTCAAGACATAAAATTATATCGCGCAACGACGAGCGTTTTCGCCCGTAGCCGATTCGTGTTTCAGGAATAACGGTTCGATAATCGGGCTGGTAATGCCTGAGGTTGGCTTTGATGGTGCGATGCCAGTCTATTTCGTTGTGCCGTGGGCGACGATTTCGCGAGGCGCGATTGAGGCTTCCCAGCACCGCCTGGCGCATGGGATTTTCAAGTTTTCTTTGCAACTCTTCGACCACTTTGCGAACCACCAGCCGCGCTGTCTCTTTGGTTTTTTCGGGCATCACATTGCAAAGTGACATGAGGTTGGCAACCAGATGAACATCCGGTTCGACCGCTTCCAGCATTTCAGGCTCGAGCAACATTCGCCGCAAGTTCAATCTTTCCAGCGCGTCCTGTTGCATCACGCGAACTACTGACGAAGGAAAATAAGAGCGGATGTCGCCAAGCCAACGCGCCACGTTTGGCGAAGAACTGCCAAGATTACCTGCCCTGTCGGAATCGTACAAAGCTTGCAGCGCCTGATCCATCTTCGCGTCCATGCCTTGCAGAGAGCAGCCCACACCATCGGCTTCCGCCCCGCCCAAAATCAATCGCCATCTTCGTAATCGTTCGTCCATGTTATTTGTTCGTAGCCTATCGTGTTTGAGATTTATATTGAGCCGCGAATCCGTACAAATCCTATTGTTTTCGCAAAACCTCGCGCACTTCCATCAATATTTCCCCGAGCATATTCTTGCCTGTGCCATCCGTGCCGCAGCCCCAGTAATAATCGCTGGAAGTCTTTTCAACTAACTTCTCTTCTCCGGTTGAAAGCAGAATCTCGCGAATATCTTCGTGAATCTCGAACTTGCGCTGCACAGCTTTTCGCATGATGTTGTCTTTGACAGATTCCCAATCTTTACGAAGCGGACGTTTTCTCTCCCTGCCCATATTCGCGGCTTCCTTTGGCGTTTTGGCGCTGCGGACTTCTTCTTCATCAGCCTTACCCGCGAACTTTTGCGCTTGAAAGTAATGCTCGCTGGTCTTCCAATACTTTCCGTCAAGCTTGAAGCCATGATCGGAAAAATTTGAAAAGCAGCCGTAAGGATCTTCGCGTGTGCTGTAAAAATATATCGCCATATTTCACTCAACTTTCAAGCCTAGCAATCGCGCCACGAGCGGTAACACGGCGTCAGCGCGATTGCTATCGAACTCGTTTGCGTTAATAAAGACGGGGGTTTTCTCGCTAGCACCGCGCTTCACACGTTCGCCCATCTGTCGCCGTTCGGGTTTTGCAAAGGTCGCGAAAGTTCTGCGTAACAAAGGCAATAACTCCGCGAAGGCGGCGCTCTGCAATTGGGTCACCCAGGCATCAAGGGTTTGCCAGAGCTTCTCATCGTGCAATAACAACAGACCGCTGCCTTTCAAAAATCCTTCAACCCAGGCGGCGGCTTGCGCGGGTTCGTTGGCGCGCGAAAGCGCCAGTCCCATCTTTTGCGCCGCTTCGGCTGACGAAAGTTCTGCGCAATCAAGCAGGATTCGACAACAACGCCCTGATAAAAGACCTTGCAAATTCTGTTGCTCGGACATTCGCCGTAACACGCTACGCCACTCGGCAAGGTGCCCTTCGTTGTCTAATAACAAAATCGCGCGGTCGGTTTCAATCAACAAGTTCAACATCTCTTCAGCCGCATCATCAGCAAGCGAAACGCACGCCAGAGGCAGGCTGATGCAAATGCGCGCAACCATTCCGTCAACCACATGAGCGACCGCCGTCACATCTGTGTTTCTCACATTGCCGTACCGCAAGACACTGGCAAGCGGCGGCAGAGCGCCCATCAGATGCGCGACATCGCCTGTCAACGCGGCTTCATTTTGCAACCTGGTCATCAAGGCGTTGACGGCTGCGGGCAAGTCTGCGAGCAGCGTCTCGTCCAACAACTTCGTTAGCTGCGGCAAATCAACTGCACCATTCGCTTTCTCTTGTATGCAAGCCGTCGCTGCATCATGAATCGTGTTGCCGTAGATTCCCGCTTCAATCAGCTTAAGAGAAAATTCAGGATGCCATTGCAAACGCCAGGTCTCGTTGAACGTGCCCTTCTTGCCATAAACTCTTTCGGTCTTTCCCCAACCAACCTGTAAAAGATTCAGGCGATGCAGCAAGTGGCTGCGTTCAAGGTCTGTGGGTTTACGAAGGTCAAAAGCGATTGTCTTTTCTGTAGCTTCAGGGGCAAGGCGCAAACGTTTCTGCTCGCGAACAAGATCGCGAGCCAGCGGCACCATAGGGGTTTCTTCCGGAACCTTGCCCAATCTTTCGCTGACGATTAATTTTTGGCTGATCAAACGCATGGGCGCGTCGTCACCAAAACAGAGAACCGTTTGGGTAGCCTCGTTCAATTCAAAAAGTCCAGGCAAAGGATGTTCGCGCAAAGCCGCCAATGCTTCTGCCAGGCGCACAGCTTCAATAACCGAAGCGGAAGACGCATCTAAATCTTCCTCGCGCAAAAGACGCGCAACGTTTGCCAGCCAACGTATCGCAACTTTGTCTTTGCAGTTCCATATGTGGTCGTACCAGCCTGGCGATTGAATGCCCGCGCCGTACCCGCTCGCATAAGTCAAGCGCCCGTACGTCCAGGGCACCCAGGTCGCTTCGACTTTGATTTTCGAAAGCCCTTTCAACAACAAGACGTCTTCTTTCGCGGCAGGCATATCGGCGAGTGCTGGCGCGTGCCAGGCACCACACACAACAGCTATGCGCTCGTAACCTTCGCGTTCGGCAGCACGAATGGTTTGCCGCATGTAAGCTTCGCGTTGCCATTCGCTTTTCTCCTTGACGGGTGGCAAATCTTTTCGGAGTGCGGTCATCGCTTCCAAGATAGCGGCAAATAAATCTTCGCTGTTTTGGCGGTGCTCGACCATGTGCTCCCACCAGCGTTCACTGTCGTTGTAGCCTGCGGCCTCGGCTAGAATCGCTATCGGGTCAGCGCGAAACGATAGAGTATCTTCGTCCGTTTGTCCTTCGTCATGATGTTCTTTTGCTGTCTTTGGTTCTTGCCCGCTTGGTTGTTTTCCTATTGGTTCAGGTGGATTTGCAGAATCATTTTCCGCTTCTTGGTTCGCAGTTTTCTCCAGCCAGTCCGCCAGGCGATGAGTTTGTGGCAAATCCATAAATCGAGCAGGAATGCCCTGTTTGAGCGCATATTCGAGAGCTTGCCATTCCGGCGAGAAGACCGCGAATGGATAATAGACAGCCAGTTCAGGTTGATCAGGAACATATAACAGCAAAGCGACAGGCGGCTGCATCTCTTGATGCGCGAGCAACGGTAAAACATTGGCGGCCTCAGGTGGCCCTTCGACCAGTACGCAATCAGGTGACAACGATTCCAGCGCTTGCCTGAGACTGCGCGCTGAACCTGGACCGTGATGTCTGATTCCGAAAATGTGTATGCTCATAATGAGAATTTGAGTAGTGCTAAAAAGTAATGTTTTATAAATTGCCACCTACTTTAGCTGGTGGACCCGTGTAGCAAAGGGCTATCGGCTTTAGCCAAAGAAAAAGAAATAATCAATCCTCTGTTCAGCTTTAGCTAAAGCAAAAGTGATTTGGCTAAAGCCGTTCTTTTCTCTCTCTTTGACCACGAGCTGAAGCTCGTGGCAATTGATATAAAAATCAGCAACATCACTTTTTAGTCAGAAAGATTTCGGCAAGCGCGATATAAATCTTTCCAGCCGTCGCGCTCTTTGACTACCGTTTCCAAATATTCCAGCCACACGACGCGGTCTTGCACAGGGTCTTTTATGATGGCACCAACCAGCCCTGCAGCGACTTCGCTGGCACGCAGTTGTCCATCGCCGAAATGTCCGGCAATCGCCAGGCCGCTGTTGATTACCGAAATCGCTTCGGCTGGGCTGAGCGTGCCGCTGGGACTTTTTATTTTCGTTTTGCCGTCGGCAGTGACCCCATTTCTGAGTTCGCGAAACACCGTTACGACGCGGCGAATCTCTTCAAGAGCTGGCGGTTCTGCGGGTAATTCAAGCGCCCGCCCTAGGCTCTCAACGCGCCGCTGCACAATGTCAACCTCTTCTTCGATATTGGCAGGCACAGGCAAAACCACTGTGTTGAATCGCCGTTTCAAGGCGCTCGATAATTCGTTCACGCCGCGGTCTCGATTGTTCGCCGTAGCGATAACATTGAAGCCTTTTACACCTTGCACCTCCTCATTGAGTTCGGGAATCGGCAAGGTTTTCTCTGATAGAATGGTTATTAAAGTGTCCTGTACATCGGCAGGTATGCGCGTCAATTCTTCGATGCGGGCGATCTTTCCTTCGCGCATGGCGCGCATCACAGGGGTGGGCACTAAAGCCTTGAGCGAAGGTCCCTCGGCAAGCAAACGCGCATAATTCCAGCCGTAGCGTATGCTATCTTCGCTGGTCCCCGCCGTGCCTTGAACCAGCAATGTGGAATCACCTGTGGCCGCGGCGGCGAGGTGTTCGGCAACCCAGGTCTTTGCCGTGCCGGGAACGCCTAATAACAAGAGGGCGCGGTCGGTGGTCAGCGTGGCAATGGCGATTTCAATCGTACGACGATTGCCTATGTACTTGGGCGACACTTCAAAACCATTTTCGAGTTTGCCACCCAATAGGTAAGTAGCCACTGCCCAGGGCGAAAGTTTCCAGTTCGGTGGTCGTTGTCGGCTATCCGCTTTTGCTAATTCGGCAAGCTCTTCGGCAAATTGTTGTTCCGCGTGTTCTCGTAAAAATGACATCTTCTTGGTCCTTTATTCTTGGTTATTCTGTCTCTTTTGAAAGCGGCATTTCCCATTTCAATCTGGCGGTCAGCTATGTGTTTCGCGGGTGCTTGAGAGGAGAGCGAGCCATCAGATGCAAGTGTTTAGAGTACCGCCTTCAGGAGGAATTTTTCATAACCCGAATAACAGCCGACTAAAGTCGGTACTCTAAACACCCGCATTTCATTTTTCTCTCACTCTTCAAAGATTCGTTAAACACATACGCAGGTTAGATGCCACCTCTAAATCAATGTTTAAAACTTTCCAGACACGAAACTGGCTCCTGTAGCCTGTTTCAAGATTTTGACTGTTCGTGAATCAAAAATCCTCAGCGAAAAAGTCATCGCGCCAGTTCTTCGAAGAGTTCGCAGCGAAAACGCAAAGGCGCTTCGATTTGCTCAACCATATACTTTCTTTCATAATCGCCGAGTGCAAGCTTCCATTTGGCCATCTCTTCGAGAGCGATGCTTGGCGACATATAAAAAGCCCAGGTTCGCAAAGCATAAAACCAGGCTCTCTCGTCAGTCTTGAAATAGCTGTGCGCACAATCGAGTATGGTACGAGTGAATCGCGCACTCCATTGGTGATTGACTGCGCCAAGCAAATTCATAATTGTGCCCCTGGCATCTTCTTCATTTCCATGTGATTGAATAATTTCAATTATGATCTCTTCTCGTCTCTTCGCTGTCAGCAAATCCACTAAAGGCAAGGGGCTGAATAGCTGTTGTTTCTTGATCAGGAATTCTTTTAATAAAGCTTCCGCCATTTCACGATCTTGAGATCGTTGCGCGGCGTTGAACCAGCCCAATACCAATGCCTGTTGCCATTCGTTTTTATCGGTCAATTTCAAAATATCTGCGGTAGATACCTTCCATTTTTGACGCCAGAAATGAATGGGAATGGCTCCTAAAATCTGTGACAACACAAATGATTTTTGCCCGAGCTTATCGTTTGCTTGTGAATATGACGAAGTCGCATCAAGACCATCTCGCGTCATCGCCTTGTCGCATTCTTCAGGCAATTTCACCTCAAGGCGAGCGCGCAACCCTGATTTATATTCAAGGAGCGGCGCGGCACGTTCAAGCATACGTTTGCACAATCGCGATTTTGGCAAACGCGCCAGCAGGTCAGCGGCAAGACGACGTACCTCTTTTCTTTTATCATCCAGAGCATTCTCTAAAAAGGACTCGTCGTTTATGCTCAGGTTATTTTGCAAAGCTACAATGAAACGAGCGCGGTCTTGTGGCGATTCCTGTTGCCAACTTTGAGCGAGCAGTTCGCGAGCCTGTGCGGCGTCTTTTTTACGAATTTCTTTGAGGGCGCTCACTCTATCTTCGGTGTTTCCGGTTTGCCAAATCTCTTCGGCAAGATTGGCGCTGGTGGCATAACTCCAAGCAGGATTGTGCGAAGCCAACCAGACGCCGCGTTTGCCAATCACATACAGAATCGCCTCACGCAGAGGTTTATTTGCAATCCCATAATTCAATAAAGACGGCAGCAGCAATTCCCTGACTCGCTTGCCTGAAGAGGCTAACGTATCGAGCCATTCTCTCAAAGCTTCTCGATGTTCGCCGCTCAACATCAAAGCCAGGTGTTGTGCGGCGCGCTCACTACAGGCAGGCGTTTCATCCGCTTCACAGGCTGCAAGGCTCGTTGGTTGTGCATCAACAGGCAATCTACCTGCTTGCTGATGAAGCGCCACAACAGCTGCATAGGTAAGCAGCGCAGCTTCCATTTCAGCCACCTCAATTTTGCTCAATAATTCATCGAGCGCGCCGTTTGTCGGTTCAATCGCAAAGGCTTTTCGCTCGGTGCCAAGCAAGGCGTTGGAAACGATGTCTTGCCAGAGATTCATTCGCTTAACTCAACTTGATAAACTTGCCTTCAACCCAGGTGCTCAAAGGGTAGAGATGCTCGCCATTCCATTCGCCAAAGATGGTCAACGAACGCCCGCCGCTTAGTGCCATCAATTCCCAGCCTTTTTCAAATCGTGGAGAAAGCCTCAAACCTTTGCCTGCGCCATCCAGAATCAGCCACTTCCCGCTTTCAAGCAAAGGAGTTACCGAAGCTAAGGCAACCGGCAAATGCTCAATCCAGGGATTGCGAGAAAGGGCTTCGGCGTACATTTGATACATTTCAAGAGCTGTCGTATGAGTGAATCTGTCGGCAAAGGAGTTTCCCAGATCGCCACGGGTTTTCAGCAACGCACGTAGCGGATAAGCGCTCGGAAAGAAAACCAATTCTGCGTCCACACAGAGACCCGGTAGAAGATTGATTTCAAAGTTCTCGCGCCCGAAAGCAAACTGCAACAACAGAGCGGCTTGTTTGCTTTCTCTGCCAAACAACCAGGTTCTCTGCACGCGAAGTTTTTCTTCTTCATAAACCCGCTGCCCCAAAACCAACCAGTTATCCTTGGTCCCTGCTTGTGCAAGCAACTCTTCCTGATTCGGATTCCAGCCAATTAAGTTGCGTATATCTGCTTGCGTCTCCTCTGGCAACGTTGCCATTCGTTGGTAGCCTTCCAGTAACAGGTGAAGCCTTGAAAGGCGCTCCAGTAGCCTGTTCTGCCAGCCTTCGCCCGATGCAGCAAGGCCTGCCATCTGGCGAATCATACGAGCCAGTCCGGTTGCCTGTGCATCAACCAGGCGTGCGGCTTGGGCTTCCCAAAAGGCGTACGGTTTGGTTTGCACCGCCGCCAGCCCTTGTCGCGTGATGTCAAACATCCATTGCCGGAGTTCGGCAATTCCCTTCTCTACTTTTTTGCTTCGTTGCTCGGCACGTTTCGCTTGCGCGTTCGGGTCTGGCGCTTTTTCACTGGTCTCTTCTTTTTTCGCGCGTTGTTCGGCTTTTGAATCGCGTTTGCCAAGCCATTCTGTAACCCACGCGGGCAGCTCTTTTTGCGTGAACGCGGCTTCCTG
>JANMSG010000250.1:0-3545 GCA_031389065.1 Acidobacteriota bacterium
GATGCCTGGCGACACGCCAGCAAAACATCTGGCATACGCCGCCGCCGCCGTGGCGTTTCTGGTTTACGCCATCAATTTGATTTTAAGTTTCTCGCTGCCGGAACCGGCGCAAGAAGAATTGCCTGAATAAGTTGATCGAGAGCATTTTGTTCGGCTATGCTTTACCTGAAGTTATCTCAAAAATCATTCTAACCCGATTGAGAATGTTATTTTTTCAAGGCAAATTGTAACAACTTCCTGTTTTTGAGATCGCTTCAAATTAATTTAGAAATTGGCAGGACACAATGAAATCAAAAAACTATTATGACTTTGGCAAAGTAGCAATCGTCGCCACTTTGCTGTTTCTGATTACCGGAATCTCTATCTCATCTGTCAAAGCGCAGGCAATTACCAAGCTTGATAAAGACAGAGGGAAACTGATGCTCAAGGTCATCAAGGATGATTTAAAGAAGAACTACTATGACGAGAAATATCAGGGCATGGATGTCGAAACCCGCTTCAAAACTGCTGAGGGCAAGATTGAAGAGGCTACCTCCCTCGGGCAGATTTTCGGCATCATTGCACAGGTGTTGCTGGACTTGAATGATTCGCACACGAGCTTTATTCCCCCTGCACGTTCAGACCGCACAGAGTATGGCATACAGATGCACATGGTTGGCGATAAATGCTACATCATTGCCGTCAAGCCCGGTAGTGACCCCGAAGCCAAAGGTGTAAAGGTTGGCGATCAACTTCATTCGATCAGCGGTTTTAAACCAACCAGAGATTTAATGTGGAAAATCAACTATCTCTTCTACAGTCTCAGACCTCAGCCCGGGCTGAGACTGATGCTGCAAAGTCCCGGCGCTGAGCCGCGCCAGGTTGATACGCTGGCGAAGATCACCAGAGGTCAGATCTCGCTTGAGGTTACAAGAGATGCTGCGGATCAATCCAGAAAGGCCGAAGCAGAGGGTTGGCTCAATCGTCATCGCTATTATGAAATCGGCACGGACGCCTTTATCTGGAAGATGCCGCAGTTCGATCTTTTAGAAGCAGACGTGGATATCATGGTTGATAAAGCCAAGAAGCATAAAGCGCTGATCCTTGATCTGCGCGGCAACGGCGGCGGCGCTGAGGATACGCTCAAACGACTGGTTGCAAACATATTCGACAAAGACTTGAAAATAGGCGATCTCGAAGGCCGCAAGGAGATGAAGCCTCTCGTAACGAAAACTCGCGGCGATAAAGTCTACAAGGGCAAAATCGTTGTCTTGATTGACAGCCAATCCGCCTCCTCTGCTGAACTCTTCGCCCGTATGGTACAACTCGAAAAACGCGGCACGGTAATCGGCGACCGCTCGGCAGGTGCGGTGATGCGGTCTCGCACCTATACGCGTGATGCAGGCGTGGGATCAATCGTTCCTTTCGCCGTCAGCATTACAGACGCGAACCTCATCATGACGGACGGCAAGAGTTTAGAGAAAGTCGGCGTTACTCCGGACGAAACCATGCTGCCGACGGGCGAAGATTTAGCCGCCCAACGCGACCCCGTCCTGACACGTGCCGCTGAATTAGTCGGACTGAAACTTGATGCCGATAAAGCCGGTAAAATGTTCCCAATCGAATGGAGAAAATAAATAGAGTTGGCTCAAGGTGCAGGTTGAATCAAGAAGTGAGGCGATCTTTTCATTATCACTTCTTGATTCAACCGCAATTTTGCCCATCCAGAGATTGCAAGTTTTCGGTCATCCTCAATAGCAACCGGTTATCAATACTCTCCTGTCTCACACCTTTTTAAAAACGCGTTTGCTTCTCTTCAGGTAATCTCTTGCGCTCAAGTTGAACAATTCGTCCGCACAAACCGTAAGCCAAGCATCTGTCGGATTGCCTCGAATGTAGTTTGATTTGCCGTGGCCATTGCTATCGGGCTATTCTATTTTTGCCAGCCCACCGTGTTCCAACAAAGCTTGCAATGGTTTGGAGAAATTTCAATGAGAAGATTCATCTACGCACTGGCTTTCGTACTTGCGCTCGCAACCGCCAGCCCTGTGGCTGCTCAATCAGCAAATAAAATCATCGACCGCTACAAAAAAGCTTCCGGCGGCAATGCCGTCAAGAATATCAAAAACACTTTTATCACAGGTACTGTAAAGACCAGTGACGGCGTAACCGGGCGCTTTACTCAACAGACGAATTTGCCAGACCGTCTGCGCACAGATGTCGAAGCAGGCGACGCAAAAATCAGCCAGTGTTACAACGGCAAATCCGCATGGCGTATGGATGCGCGTGGCTTGCGTACACTGATCGGCGCAGAAGCTAAGCGCTTGCGCCTGGACGCGCTTCTGGCAAACAGCCGTCTGCGCGACTTCTCGAAAAACCGCATCTTTGCGCAGACTCCTGTGAAAATCTCTGTTGACGGCAGTGATGCCTTTGCCATCGAATTCATTAGAGAAGACGCGAAAGTAAAGCTATTCTTTGACGCCAAGACCTCTCTCATCAACAAGCAGGAACGCGAAACCACGGAAGGCGTGGAAGAGATTTTCTACAGCGATTATCGCCTCATTGACAAAGTGATGGAGCCTTTCGCTATCAAGGTAAAAAGCGGCGCCAAAGAATTCGTTATAACTGTCGAAAAAGTTGAACACAATAGGGCTACTGACGAAACCACATTTCGCTATCCGCAAACTCAAAATGATCGGCCATTGCCCGAAGTGGAAACCTTGTTGAAAGCGATTTTTGCCAATCAGGAAAAGATTGAAGAACTGCGCGAGAAATACACCTATCGGCAAACCGAAACTGAAAATAAACTGGATGGCAACGGTCGCGTCAAAGAGAGCGAAGTGCGGGTCTCTGAAGTTACGCCCGTTGCTGGCAGAGCCGTCGAGCGGCTCATCAGCGTAAACGGCAAAGAGCTTTCCGCGAAAGAGCGCGAGGAAGAAGATCGGCGCGTTCAAAAGGAAGTTGAAAAAATTCTTGAGCGCCGCGAAAAAAATTGAAAGAGAAAGAAAAACAAGGCGACCAAGACGATGAGGAGGAGGAGGCAAGCATACTGAAGGTACTGCGACTCAGCAATATAACTTCCATGCGGCGCGAAATGTTCAGAGGTCACGAAGTCGTTGCCTTCGACTTCGAGCCGCGCCAAGGTGTGAAGACCAAGGGGAGAATCGAATCGCTGTTGCAGAAGCTTGCAGGAACCCTGTGGATTGACGAAAGCGCGCAACAGATCACCCGACTCGAAGCGCGTTTGACGGATTCATTCAAAATGGGCGGCGGCTTGCTGGCTTCTATTTCGCCCTCGACGGCGATGGCCTTTGAGCAGGAGAAAGTGGGTGGTGAAATTTGGATGCCGTCCTCTGCCGAGATAAATATTTCAGCGCGCGCGCTGCTGTTTGTGAAGTTCAATCGCAATGTGTTGACGCGCTTCAGCGACTACAAAAAATATTCGATTGATAATAAGTACGAGTTAGAGAAACCCAAAGACAGCAAGCCCGACGACCAACACAGCAAAAATAATTGATAGTAGTTTAAGCATAGAGTTGTCTTGCCCTGAAATAGGTTGACCATTT
>JANMSG010000181.1:0-5870 GCA_031389065.1 Acidobacteriota bacterium
GTTTCGTTCGTCGTGCCGACCTGCAATGTCAGATTGAGGCCGACAGCGCTGAGCGCGTCCACCACCACCTTTTCTTGTACGAGTGACTGAAAACCCGTGGCGGAAACCTGTACCTTATATTCCCCAGGGGGTAACGGTATAAGCACATATAAGCCCGCTGCCGTCGTCTGCCGCGTGGTTTTTACTCCGGTGGCAACGTTGGTCGCTGTTACCGTCGCAACCGGAATTACGGCGCCCGTCGGGTCGTTGATGACCCCCTGTATTGAACCTGTCCCGCCGATCTGAGCCATTGTGCGCGGCGATGCGATCAAGATGAAGTTACTAACCAACAACACTCCTAGAAATATACTTGCGAGTTTTCTATACATAATGGCCTCCAATTGGTTGGGTTGCGATACCGATCGCGCTTGAGAGAACCAGAACAACACGCCATTGGCTCTTTTCGCCTCGATACCATATAGGCGTGCCGCGCCGAATATTTTCGAGCGGGTCAGATAGGGAGCGATTCCGGAATCCACCCCAGATATCCTGAACTACGCCCAAACATAGAGGCTCGTAAAAACTGAGAAGAGAATCAAGCAAGCGATGGTCTTTGCAATATCTCAAATGTTCTTGTCAGCCTCTGCAACTCTTAGCGGATTTGCTCGTCCTGAACTGATTTTGGGCGAACGATTAGAGATACGATGCGAAGAATAAGCCCTACTGATAAATTTGTCATTGCCTAATAATTTAGCGGGAAGTATGCGATAGTTATACTCCGAGTTTCGATTTGAACCCGCCTATGGCAACGAAAGATGACATAGATCGGCTATTTAACGCCGTTTCATTCATAATGGGTTGCCAATTTGAGAACAGGCACTAGTTGCCTACGATAAGAGTAGTCAACTTCGCTTTCCACGACGACATTCTCATTGTCTTTGAGCAGATTACAAAACGCCGACTCCTACTGCCAATATGGTTGGAACAAGAGCGGGTAGCGATAGCAAGGGAACGAGTAGTGCATCATTGTTTCTGTAAATTTGAGAGCCAGGTAGCTGATTGAGCCGCCACTGCGAGGCAGGTGAGAGCTCAAATTCTGCCACACAATGACCTGCGTCTAATCCCTGCCGAGCCATGAATAGCTCGACGATAAAAATCTTGTTCGTTCTCCAATTGAATCAGGCAGCGGGAGACATTACCCTGCTAAGGGATAGCCAAAGAACATTGTCGTAGACTGCTCATGATGTTCCATTCAGGGGATTGGAATGAAAGCCTTTCAACCTGAATAAGCGTAGCTGGTATATAAATTGCAACTAAAAATATAAATAAAAAAATACTCGCCTCTCTCTTCTATTTTGATGGTTTCAAAGCCTGCCTCCTGCAGAGTCAATTCAAGTCCATACGTTTGTAACGTAATAGAAATTGTATGGCTGCTTGCATAAGTCTGTTAGGGAAAAAGATGTTCACGGGTCATCATCGAAAAACTTTATAATTATCAGCCTGTTCTCATCAGCTCTTGGTAACCCAGAGATTGCCGAGTTGCTCATTTTCAACCAGTAGCTTAGTGACCTGAAAACCATGTGTCTGCAAAAGTGATGTCAGCACATCAATCGCTCCTTTGTGGTACTCTAATTTTATCGACTGGATTTTCCTAAATGACTCATCGCTACAAGCAAACAAAGCGTCATACTCTGCACCTTCGCAATCGAGCTTTACCAGGTCAATCCTTTCATCTGCCTGACAAGTTTGCTCCACAATGCTATTTAAGGTGATGGTGTCCACCATTTCATATTCCTGATGGTTTGTATCTTGAATGATCGCGCTATACATACTGCCTGAGCGCGGGAAGGCAACCTTCTCCCCGTCGTTTTTATAAATGGCTGATTGAGTTGCGAGAATCGTCTCTTGCAAATTATTTAACTCAATATTTTTGAGTAACAGTTGATAGGATTCGGAATTTGGCTCAAAGGCATAGATTTTTTTCATTTTGCATCTGGCAGCATAGAGAGAAAAAACGCCTATATTTGCGCCAATATCTACGACGATATTTTCCGCAGGAATCATGCCGTAATCCTGACGGACGAAAACTACAAAGACCGTTATAATATCGTGTGGATGATCGGATAAAAGAATTTTCGTTCCGTCGCGAAATTCCACAGGGTTATTTTTTGGCAATTGCTGTCTGATGTAGGCGTAAATAATATCCAAAGGATTCTTGAACAACGAAAAACATTTGAGCATATACCATAGATATTTATGCAACTCTTTTATCTGACCGCGATATTGATTGATGTCTCTGCCAAAAAGTTTCATCGAATGATTGCCTCAACCTTAGTTCTTTGCCTGTGATTTGCCGGTAAGCAGGGTTTTATAGGAGTCCAAAAGTATTTCCGTTGAATGTTCCCAATCGAAAAATTTAGGCGGAATCAGCGTAAACTTATCTGCCAATGCCAGCGAAATCTTTTCCGCTAAATCCGCGCTGTTTCGGTTTTGAAATGAGAGGACTTTGCCGAAGACGACTTCAGGCAATGACCCGGCATCGCTTGCGATAACCGGTTTCCCAAGGCTGCAAGCCTCTGCGGCAGTAAAGCCGAAACCTTCCGTGATAGAAGGAATAATGACACAATAGGTTTCCTGTAAGGCTTTTAATAAATCCTGCTCGCTGAGCGGGTTCAGGATTTTTATTACTCCGCTCAAGCCTTTTTCTTCGACGAGTTTGACGAACCTGGCTCTTTCGCTGCGCGGTTCTTTACTCAACACAAAGATAAAGCGCACATTGGGTGGCAAGCGGGCTTTCAATTTTTCAATCGCTTCCAGAAGAATGAACACACCCTTGGTTTTGCCGGGCCTGCCGTAATAAAGAAATGCCTGGGTGTTTTTGCCGAAACCGAAAACGGAATCTGAATGGTTATCAGAGTCTAATTGAGCGGACTTTTTATCTACACCATGAAGAATAGTGACGATGTCGCTCTCTTTGATTCCGAGAGCCCGCAAATCTCTTTGCGTAGCCAGAGAGACCGCCGTATAGAGCGAATATTTTTTCTTCACCACAAAGCGCTCGAAGGCATAAAAGAGGGTGGCTTTGACAATATTTTCTTCCACCCAAAACCATCTCTTTCCCAATGCTTCATGAACCGTAATGACACAAGGCTTGTTAAACTTTCGCGCTGCGGCAAGCGCGGCGGGCGCGGCTGTGTAAGTTGTCGTGTGAACAATGTCGCTCCACTCTACGAATTGATAAAGCTCTTTTTTATTGGGTATAGGATGACCAAAGATATTGCGCCAGTCGAAATGATGAACTTCAACGCCGTCTTGAATAGATTTGCCGGTTACGCCGCCCGAATTGCTGGTTAAGACTTTCACTTCGCAACCTGCCTTTGCAAGTCTTACGCTATATGCTTGAAACATCACCTCAACGCCGCCTATGTGTGGCGGAAAATGTTCTGTGATAAAGCAAATCTTCAAGGCTCAAGCACCTCCGGAGAAAATCAGTCTTGACGGTGCTTTTTCACATCGCGCAACGCTTCTTCCAGAATGGCGAAGCGTTGCGCCAGCGTGCGATTTTGCTTGGTCAAACGTGAAATGACTACAGAGTATTGCAGATTGATTAAGCAAAGCCCTAAGAATGCCAACAGAAAGACAAACGCCGGAGGATAATGAAACCCGAGCGCGGTTGACATCGCGTCAATAATTGGTGTCGCGAGCGGCGCCAAAATCATCAAAATTCCGGCAGCTAGCCACAAGAGCGCGTACTTTTCATCAAGGCGCTTTTTGCGTACTAGTCCGATTATCGTCAGTGTGATTAACAAGCTGGCGAGAGCGATCAATATCTTTGTTACCAATGGCATGGTCTTTTCCTTTCGTAAGCATTTCTTTTTGGGTGAGCGCGATAAAAATCGAAAAGAACATTTTATAGATGTAATAAATTGTTGAGAAACCACCGTGCATAGACTCCCCTTTTTGTCTGGGACGGATGGTTACAGGAACCTCTTGAATCTTAAAGCCTGCAAAGTACAAGCGAATTAAAGTGTCGGCATCGGGAAAGTCGTAAGGATAGTTGTCGTTGATGAAGAACTCCATCAAGTTCCGACCGATTGCTTGAAACCCCGAAGTCGGATCGGTGATCTGTTGATGCGTGAAGCGCGAGGCGATTTTCCTAAACAGCAAGATTCCTATGCGGCGACCAAACGGAACTTTGTAATCGGCTTTGCCTAAGAAACGCGAACCGAGCGCCAGGTCTGCTTGTCCCTTCGCAACAGGCTCAACTAAAGTCGCAATATATTGCGGATCGTGTTGCCCATCACCGTCAAGCAAGACACAGATCTCGTAATCGTTTTCTACTCCAAATTGTAGCCCCGTTTGCACAGCCGCGCCGTAACCTAAATTGAATGGCAATCTCAGAACTTTCGCGCCGTAGCTTTTTGCAATCGCAGCCGTAGAGTCAGCAGAGCCATCGTCAATAACAAGTATGTCAAGCTCTTTTTGAAACGACTGCACCTCCGAAATAATCGAAGCGATATTTTCAGATTCGTTGTAGGCTGGAATGATTAAGAGTGTTTTCATAATGATCAAGGCGATGACCGCCTCTGTGCGCTGTGCCATTTTACGCTCTTTGCGCTCATCGGTCTATCTGACGACTGACGAATTTGAGTTGCAAGATTAACACACCTATCTGATAAGCTCATCGCGTATAAAAATAGCTCATCTATGTGGAGCGAATTAAAAATATATTCGGAAAGGTTTGGTTACGTTGTCAAAAGCAAAAGCTTTTTTCTTAATAGCCATCAATGCTCTTAAAGACAAAGGCGTCTCTTTTTTCTTTGCAAGATTGGCCGACTACGTCAGCAGTTTTTTGGTTTGGCAATATTACAAAAGATATACTCCCTCTCATACTTTTACGCTTCGAAGCGAGAGCTACAAATATTTTTACAACCTCTACAACATCACCTGGAAAAATGAGCGGGCGGTAGAAATACCTATAGCCTGGCGCGAAGTTGAAAAGAATAAAGACAAGAAGATTTTAGAAGTGGGGAATGTTTTATCGTGGTACTTCCCGATTCAGCATGACGTGCTGGACAAATATGAAGTTGCTGCTGGTGTGATAAACAAAGACATCATAGATTTCACTTCGTCCGAAAAGTACGATTTAATTGTGTCCGTCTCAACGTTGGAGCATATTGGTTGGGACGAGACTCCGCGTGAGCCGCAGAAAGTTTTCAGCGCCGTTGAACATCTGAAAACTCTATTAGCCTCGGGCGGTAAATTACTCGTCACCTTTCCGCTGGGATATAACCCCGCGCTTGATGGGTTTGCAAAAGACGGTTCGTTGGGATTTACCAGGCAACTCTTTTTGAAACGAGTTTCGAAAGACCCGAAATGGATTGAGATTGATCCTGACGCGGCATTTGCGGAAACCCGTAATCAACCGTATCGCGTCGCTCATATGCTGATGATCGGGGTATACGAAAAGTAAGCGACTTTCAAGATGCGGGTGATTCTTTTCTTTTCATGGCGACCGCCAAGCTTTCTGTGCCACGCCCTCGCAAGGCTTGGATAGCAATGTAGGGGAATATCAAGACAACAAGCATGACCAAGACGAGCAAAAAAAATACTTTGCTGAAAAATGATTTGCGGTGTTTTGCATACATCAAGCTGCTCATTAAATAGCACCAAGTGGTTTCCAGCAAAGGCGTTTTAAATTCGATTAAGTCAAGCCCGGCGCTGTTGCACAAACCAGACAAGCTGTTTTTGGAGACCTGATTTACCCTAAAATTAAGTTTAATCCGAGGAACTGACAGATGACAAAACCCCGTGCGCTTCGCGGTATCGGCATTTCTAGCCTGATACTAGTGTTCTCAGTTTTCCCGCTTTTGGCCCAGACACGGCCGGCA
>JANMSG010000187.1:0-3766 GCA_031389065.1 Acidobacteriota bacterium
GGTTCCTGTTTGATTTGTTGCTCGATGCGCCGCAGTTCCTGCTGAAGCAGACCTCTGTCACTCAGATCAGCTAGGGCTGTTCGACAGGCTTCTTCTTGAGTCGCACCGCCAGAGAGCAATTCCCGGTAGCGGTCTTCGAGATGCTGCGAAAGTTCCTCGACAATCTCCGCTTCGCGCGTTGCCTCAAGCTTCAAGGAAGCCAACTGCTTTCTGATTTCTTCCTTCCATTCCGGCATATAGATGTTCTTTCTGCCCTTTATCGTTTGATGCAAGATGATTCATTCGCCGCGAAGAGCAATCATCGGATCTACTTTCGTCGCCCGGCGGGCAGGCAAGTAACATGCCAGCAAAGCAACAAAAGCGATCAACCCTGTAATGACCGCGAAGGTCAGCGGGTCGCTTGCCTGTATGCCAAACAACATACTTTGCATCACCTTCGTCAGGACAAACGCGATTAGCAATCCGATGACGATGCCACTAAAAATCAGCCGAGCGCCCTGACCCAGCACCAGCTTCAATACGTCAGCGGCCTGTGCGCCTAACGCGATGCGAATGCCAATTTCCTTCGTACGCTCGGCAACGGAAAAGGAAATAACGCCGTAAATGCCCAGCGCTGCCAGCACCAATGCCAGACTTGCAAACCCACCCAGTAGTAGTGTGACAAAACGCCTGGGCGAAACAGACTTTGCGACAATCTCTTCCAGCGTGCGGAATTCAAGTGCAGGTAAATCGGCGTCTACAGATTGCAGTACGCGGCGAATTTCAGGCGCTAACGATGTCGGTGGTAGTGACGTGCGAACGACAAGTTCGACCGACACTGCAGCCGCTTGTGCTAGCGGGAAATACATCTCTGGCTCGGCTTCTTTTTCGAGTGAACTGTGCCGCACATCATTTACCACACCAATCACACGATACTCGCGGTCGCCTGTAATCGTCTGTTGCCCGACAGCGCTCTGATCAGTAAATAAGCGACGTGCGAGCGATTCGCTGATAATCATCACCTGTTCACTTTTGTCGGTGTCGAACTTTGTGAAATCGCGCCCAGCGCCTAAGGCAATTCCCATCGTGTTGAAATACCCCGGATCAATCAGGCGCGGGAAAACATCTACACCCTCCTGTACCGATTGGCCTTTGACACGGACGTCCCATCCGCGATTACGTCCGAGCGGCAGTGTGTCGGTCAATCCCACAGATATGACACCGGGCAGCGCGGCAACACGTTGTGAGAGAGTCGTATAAAGGGCACGAACCTGCGCATCGGTTGTATATTTTCTTCCCGGTTCTAGGCGCCAGACTGCCGTCTGTTCGGCGCGAAAGCCCGGATCGGTATCGAGAACCTGTAGAAAGCTGCGAATCAACAGCCCCGACCCAATCAACAACACACAGGCCAGCGCGATTTCAGCAACTACCAGAACCTCGCGCAACCGGGTGCGCTGCCTTCCTTCACTTGATCCTCGCGTAACGTCCTGCAAGTCTTCCTGCACATTCGTCCTCGTGGCCTGCAAGGCAGGCATCACGCCAAAGAACAGTCCTGTACCTGCAGTCACCGCCAGCGTAAAGAGCAGGACGGTGACATCCACTTTGACGGTTTGCAGCAGGGGAAGACTGTAGGCATTGCTTGATGCGATAGCATTTGTAGCAAACAGAGCGAGCGGCAATCCAATCACTGCGCCACCTGTTGCGAGCAGCAGGCTTTCAGTCAGCAACTGGCGCATGAGGCGCAGGCGTGTCGCTCCAAGCGCGAGACGCACAGCAATCTCCTTACGTCGGGAAGACGCACGCACCAACATCAGGTTAGACAGATTGGCGCAGGCAATCAGTAGGACGCATCCAACAGCAGCAAACAAAATAAATAATCCGCGTCGAAAGTTTCCGTTAATCCGTTGCTGCAAACCTGTCAGGTGCGCGCCGAAATTCGCTCCGCGTTCCGGGTAGTCCTGCTTCATTTGCTCATTGAGCACATTAAATTCCGTCTGCGCCTGCAAAATGTTGACGCCCGGTTTCAGTCTGCCGATAACCGCCAGGGTATTGCCTAATTCATCTGTTTCCTTACAGATTGGAAAGGGCGCAATCAGGTCTACGCGAGCGCCCGGTGTGAAGACGGAAGCGAAATCGAATGTCGGTGGCAAAACACCAACTACCAGCGTGGCTTGATCTTTTAGTGAGATCGTCTGCCCAACAATTTCTGCATCACCGCCAAAGCGGCGCTGCCAGAAACCATAGCTCAGCAAAACCGCTTTACGACCATTCAGGCGACTTTCTTCGGAATCAAAATCGCGTCCGAGGATCGGTTGTACGCCTAGCAGCGAAAGAAAATTCTGCGTAACGAAGTACCCCATCAGCCGCTCCGGCTCACCGCTCCCTGTGAGATTGAAGCTCTCATAATCAGAAAAAGCGTAATAGCCTGCGAGGTCTCCAAAGGATTGATTGCGGGTGCGCCACTCCGTGTAATTCCTGACACGTGTGGTCTGCCCCGAAAGCCCGCCGGCGTTGACATTGGCGATCCAGACGAGTTGCTCCGCGTCCTTGAATGGCAGCGAACGAAACACCAGAGTGTTCACAACGCTGAAGATCGCTGTATTCGCACCAATCCCCAGCGCGAGTGTGATAACGGCGATCAATGTAAAGCCGGGTTTCTTCATCAGCATTCGCACGCCGTAGCGTAAGTCTTGCCACAAATCTCCAATCATTCGTTGCCTCCTTGTTGCAAAAAAAATTGATTCCTTTGGAGCCGAGCGCTCGACCCTTTGAAGATCCTGTACGAGCAAGTCGTTATCAGTAAACTCTTCAAGAATTGCGCGACAGGCTTGGTCAGGAGTGACGCCGTCAGAGAGCAATTCTTCATAGAGCAACTCCATGTGCTGCGCCATCTCCTCGACAATCTCTGCTTCGCGCGTTGCCTCAATCTTCAGGCTTGTCAGGTGGCATCTGATTTCTTGTTGCCAATCAGGCATCTTTGCTCCTTACACAGATTTCATTGCCTCATGGGAAAATTATTCCGCTTAACCGGATCAGTCCTGGCGTAATGCCATCATTGGATCAACAGCCGCAGCGCGACGCGCAGGGAAGTAACCGGCCAAAAGACCCACTGCGATTAATAGGATACAGACAGCCAGAAACGTTCCAGGATCTGTGGCGCTTACGCCATAGAGAAAGTTGGTCATCATCTGCGTCAAGGCGAGCGATGCAAGGACTCCCAGTGCAAGACCTGCCAATACCAAGCGCATGCTCTGCACCAGCACCAGCCGCAAAATGTTACCCTTTGTCGCGCCAAGCGCAAGCCGCAAACCCATCTCGTATGTCCTTTGCGTCATCGTGTAAGAAACCACTCCATAGGTGCCGACAGCTGCCAACAGCAATGCCGCACCCCCAAAGCTTATAAAGAGCCACATCATAGAACGCGATGGCAAGGTAGAGGCTGAAACAAACGCTTCCAAGCTTTTCACTTCACTGACAGGTATGTTCGGGTTCACACTCGCTACCACTTGCCTGATCTCACTGGTAACCTGAGATGAAGGTGCTGCGGTTCGCAAGATCAGATTCATTGTTGTGGGTAATTGCCGGTTTATTCCGACGGATTGCGCATAAGGCATATAAAAAGCCCCGCTGATTCCCTCAGGAGATTTATTGGTCAAGTCATATTGGCGCACGTCGCCAACCACGCCGACAACGGTTCTCCATTTTTCCTCCCAAATCAGTCTGATCTGTTTGCCTATAGGGCTTTGTTCGGGCCAGTAGCGTCGGGCTGTTGAGGCGCTGACCAGCA
>JANMSG010000191.1:0-2528 GCA_031389065.1 Acidobacteriota bacterium
GGATTCCAAGATCAGCCCGAATTTCACATCGCGCCTTGAAAGACTCAGCCCAAATCAAAAGGTGCGAGCCATAGTTTTGCTCAATCTTGAAAGCGGCGCGGAAGGCAAGACGAAACGTTTGTCTTCCGCAGAACGCAAATCGGCAATGGCATCTGTTCGTCAATCTGTCGAGGTTGCATTACCTGAAATAGATGAGATACTTCAAAGCTTCGACGGTAAACGGTTGAGCGATGAAGTAAACGCCTTAGGCTCTGTTGCTGTTGAAACAACAGCAACAGGAATTATTTCGCTTGCCAAATCAGGTCGCGTAAAAGCGATTCTCGAAGATCAGTCGATTTCATTGCTTCACTGATAATCTCAAGCAATCGCTCGAGTGTCTTTTGGATGTTTCCAGATTTTTCCTGAACTCTACTCAGCCTTTCCCTACAACTTCTGCTAGAATCTCAAACCGCAAAAATACTTTTCAGGAGAAGCAAGACAATGCAGACACCGCCCGATGCAACCCAAGCGCAAATGCCCGACGCAGAAATCACCAACGCGGCGCGTGAAAGAAACGCCCCCGTACTGAAGAACTACAAGGAGCGAATGATTGAGCTTGAGCCGAAATTCTATGTGCAGATGGCGCATCTCACATGTCCTGCGACGGTCTGGAAATATGTCGAAGGCGCGGCTACGAAATCAAGTGCCAGTCTCGTGATGCTCGATTTGGAAGATTCAATTCCGCGTGACAATCAAGAGTTACTCGAACAAGGGCGAGCCAACATCATACGCGCTTTCAATGAACTCGATTGGGGAAATCGTTTGCGCTTCTTCCGTCCGCGCGGGTTGGAACTAGACCCTGCGCACGAAGACATTGCAGTGATTATTCAACAGGCTGGCGCAAATCTTGACGGCTTGATTTACCCGAAAGTCGAAAGCGCCGATGAAGTGCATTCGATAGATGCGACGCTTGCCGCGCTTGAAAAAAAGTTCGGTCTTCGAGCGGGCAGCATAAAAATCGAGGTATTGATTGAATCTGCGATGGCGGAAGCCAACGTATTTGAAATTGTTCAAGCATCAAAGCGTTTGGTAGGACTGATTTTGGGAACCTATGATTATTGGGCAAGTCTCGGTTTACGTGCTGTGACCTATCGCCCGGATCATCCGCTGATTGGTCAATTGCGCGGACGCATCGTCAAAGCCGCCGCCTCGGTTGGCGTTCCTGCGATTGCTGAGATGACGACCAATTACCCTACGAAGAATAAGAGCGAAGAAGAACGCTCGGCGGCTATTGCAGAATTTAAGCGCGATGCGCGTCTGGCGCTTGAATATGGATTCGCTGGCAAGTGGACAGGTATTCCCGAACAGACGGCGCTGGCGGTTGAGATATTCCAATTGCCCGATGCAGAAATTCATCAGGCTGTTGAAGAGGCGCAAATCTTTTTGCAGGCCGAAAAATCGGGGCTGGGCGCAACGATGATTGCCGGCAAGATGGCCGATCGGGCGACCGACAGAATCAACCGCAGCACCTTGAAAATGGCTTACGCGCTCGGTCGCATTGATGAAATGTTAGCGGTAGAACTGGGCTTGAAATAGTTTTCTGTTTGTCTATTCAGTTTTTTGCAACAGAACTTATTTTCTTACTCAGGTTTTAACGGGGAAACTTGTTTAGGCATTCAGTTTTTCATGAATCGTCTAGAGATTGGATCAAATCCATAAAATCGTGACTCTAGAGAAGCAGGATAGATAAAAACGAATGATGAAAATGGCTTGACAATCTACCTTGAAAAAAAACATTATATGCCCGTTTGATCGCTCTCTTTATTTTTTTCTGTTGTAAAGAATATTATAAGTAATCGTTACGTTAAAAATAATCCCTGGACTTATTGTCGTTTCGTCATTGTTCTTGGCCTTATGTGTTCTGGTTAATGTGGCTCGTAGCCTCTCTGCTTCGGCTATGAGACCGAAGTTTTCATGAGGCAGAAAATAAACAGCTTTCAAAAAGCTGAAAAACCTACCCGCTCACTAGAGTTGAAAAGGAGAATTAATATGCGTAAAAAGTTCAAAGGCTTGTTGCTGGTGCTGACCCTATGTGCGCTGGTGATGAACACTGCCTTACCTGCTTTGGCGCAGAACCCCACAGGTTCTATTCGAGGCGTAATTACAGACCCGCAAGGGGCTGTCGTTACGAATGCAACAATCACAGTTAAAAATAAAGCAACTGGTGACGTGCGAAAAATTGATGTCGGTAGCGATGGCATCTACACGGTGTCGAATCTCCTGCCCGGCGAATATGAAATCAGCGTATCAGCTGACGGCTTCTCTACAACCAATTTGCCTGTGACCGTATCGGTCGGAACCTCAACAGATGGAGACATCACCTTAAAGGTTGGTCGTAAAGACGAAGTGATTGACATTGTTGCAGGCGGCGCAACGCTTGAAAAAGACAGCACCGCAGTTGCTGGCGTTATCAACCAGAAGAAGATCGAAGCCTTGCCGCTTAACGGTCGCAATTTCTTACAGCTAGCAGCATTGGAACCGGGCGTTTC
>JANMSG010000194.1:0-6685 GCA_031389065.1 Acidobacteriota bacterium
ACGACACGACCTGCCATGCCCACATCCGGGTCCGCAGACAAACGAGTTTCGCGTGTGCCTGATGCGAAATGATGAAAGAGACGCAAACGGTCTTTCAACCTCGCGTCACGTAAGAAACTGTCAGATGGAAGCGGTTCTTTCGTAAAAACATCGAGAGCCGCACCGGCTATTTTATGATTCACCAAGGCATCATAAAGCGCCTCTTCGTCAACTACCGCGCCACGCGATGTGTTGATGAAATACGCCGTAGGCTTCATCAAGTCGAAAGCCGCCGCATTCATCAAATGATACGTTGGTGCCTCTGATTGTTCGGGCATCTTGAGCGGCAAGTGAAGGCTCACGAAATCTGCTTGCGCCAGTGCCTGTGCAAATTCCACATAAGCGATCTGGTGACGCTGGCGCGAAAAACCTGCCTCGAATCTGATTTGCATTTCGCGGTCTGCGAACGTGACAAATTTTTCGTCGCGTGAACGGGCGTTGTACAACAGCACGTCCATTTCAAGACCGATACATTTTTTCGCAAACGCTTTGCCGATGCGCCCCGCTCCGATGACGGCTACGGTTTTGCCCGTAACTTCATCGCCGAGAAACGGCAGGTATGGATGCCACGCGCCCCAACGCTTTTCTTCAACCAGTTTTTCCGATGCGTAGAGTTTGCGCGACACTGCGCCCATCATAAACAAGGCAAATTCCGCCGTCGCTTCGGTCAAAACATCTGCGGTGTTGGTGAAAGGGATACGGTAGCGACTGGCAGCAGCGCGGTCTATGTTGTCAATGCCTACTGCCATTTGCCCTACGACTTTGAGAGTGTTTGCGCCAGCCGCGAAGACTTCCTCATCAAGCTTATCGCGCAGTGTCGTAATGAGCGCGTCAATCCCGCTTTTGATTTTTTCGATGAGGAGCGATTTCGGTGGCGGGTCTGTATCAGGATAAACTTCGACTTCGTAACCGTGTTGGCGTAAACGCTCAAGCGCGTCGTGCCCTATATCTGCCGTGACAAAGACTCTGATTTTCTCGCTAAACATATGCCTGTTTTATCATGGAGCGCAAACATTCCTGTCCGCCTGTTTTCAAATTCATGGGGACAGGAATGTCCGCGCTCCGTAAGCAATGGCCCGTTGACCGGCTTCGGCTTTATTTGTTTAAAGCTTGCTGTACAGACTCCCGCGTAATGCGCTGTTTCTGCCGGTAGGACAGATTCGCCATGTGTCCGGCTATCGCTGAACGGTAGCCGATTTCAACAGGCGCGTTTGGCTCTTTGCGCGAACGTATGCAGTCCACAAAGTTGGCAAAGTGATTCGCATCTTTCGACTGCCCTTCCAGCACAACGCCGTCAGCGCGATTGGCCTTTTCTGGATAGTAGCGCAAGCCCGACAGCGATTTCCCCGTAACCATATCGGTCGAACCCATCAAGCGCTCGATGGTGCCGTGTGACCCTAATATGCGGTCACCGATGCCAAAACGGCTGTTGCTGAAGGTTGATTGCCAGGTAAGGACCAGGTCGCCAGGAAAGTCCAGGGTCACGGCTATGGTGTCGGGAACTTCGCGCACATCTTTTTCAGAGAAGACACCGCCGGACATGTAAGCCGCAGTCGGAAGCGGCAAGTCCAGCGCCCGCATGACGAAGGCGATCTGGTGAACCATGTTCTCGGTCACGTTGCCGCCTGAGTAATCCCAGAACAAACGCCAGTTGATGAACTGGTTTGCATCAAATGGTCGCTGCTTTCGACCATTTAAAAAAGTATCCCACTTGACGTTTGCCGCCGTACAATCCGCAGGGATCGGACGCACCCATTGCCCTTTGCCTCGCGGCGTGTTGCGGCTCATCCAGGATTCAACATGAGTTACCTTACCGATGAGTCCATCCTTAATCCAAAGCTTTGCGTCGGCAAGATCGCCTGAGCTTTGATGTTGCAGCCCTATGTCCACAATACGGTTTGATTTCTTTGCCGCTTCAAGACAAGCATCCGCTTCGGCAATAGACCACGTCATAGTCTTTTCGCAGTAGAGGTCTTTGCCAGCGGCGAGGGTGTCCAGAAAATGGCGCGTGTGACAGTGCAGGGGCGTTGCGACGATGACCGCGTCGAGGTCTTTCATATCCAGAAGCCTGCGATGATCGTCAAAAGCTTTGGCTGCGGGCGCAAGGCTTTTGACCTCTTCATGGCGGCGCGTATAAACGTCTGCGGCAGCGACCAACTCCACGTTGGGAACCTTCAGGAACTCCCTTATCAACTCTTGCCCACGGGCTCCCGGTCCGATGATACCTAGCCGGACACGATCATTTGCGCCAAACACATGAGAGCCCGGAAGAGCCAGTCCAAGAGCTGCGCTTGCTGCTGCCGTTTTCAGAAAATCCCTTCGCTTGATAGATCCGTTTGTCATAAAAAATGCTCCTTGAGTTTTTTTTAGTTTACCACTATCACCGCGGCACGCAAGCAATTGAGATTGTTAAACCGGAAGGCTCTCGTTGGTGTCGCCTGTTGATCAGGCTGTAAAAGGCGCGAGCCAAGCTATTGATTTCAGTTGGACTGAAAATGCGGGGGTGGCTTTTTATCGAATAGAGATTGAAAACAGTAAAGAGCAGCCCGATTTATCGGCTCTGCTGCCGGCAAAGCTTAGCAGCTATCGCGCGCCCTCGTGGTTGAAAGAAAAACCCGCGGACGGAAACCTGCGCTGGCGAGTCCTCGCCTTCAATCAAAGCGCAAATAAAATCAGTGAAACCGGGTGGCGTAAAATGCAGTTGTCAAATTGAGATTGAGAGTGACAGGGATTGGTGCAAATGAAGTGCAGCTAATCTATGCACTGTTTGTTTGATGCTTCAGGCAAATGGCGTTTTGAATTGCAGGCGCACTGCTTGATTTTGTTTTCGACAAGTTGCGAACTACTTTTTAATTTTGCTTTCGACGGCTGAAAGAAATGTTTTCAATAACTGGGTTCTTTCTTGAGTGTCCTTGCCAATTTCAGGCTTCTTGCTCTTGGCCGTTCCCGCTTCATCGTCGTCATCCTCAGCTTCATCTTCGTATGATGCATTCTCGGTGTACTCGTTCGCCGCTTCTTCAACCTCTTCGTCGTCGAGCAACTCGACCAGTTCATCAATGATGGTTACGGCAAAGTCTGTCGGTGCATTTTCCATGCGACGGAGTTGCGCAATTAAAAACGGAACCAGTCGCGCATCTTGCCAGGCTTTGGCAAGTTCTATCAAGTCGCTTTCCTCATCGGTGAGTTCTTCTGTGTTATAGAGTATTGCCATCAAGCGGTCTTTTTGTTGTTTCGTCAATAGCGAGGTAATCTTCAAATACTCCTGGTTTTCTTCCTCGACATCTTCAGGCTCGTCTGCTGCTTCGTCAGCTTCTATCTCCATCGCAGATTCTTCTTCGCCTTCCACATCTTCACTCTCTTCAACCTCTTCCTCTTCTTTCGCTTCTTCGCGGTAGCGCAATTGTCTGAAGCTTTTTGCCAATTCCGAAATCCCTTCAAATCTTGTCGCTTTTTCTTCGGCGCAACGCACGAGCCATTCGACGAGCTCGGATTCATCAAGCTTTTCTGCCTTCATAATCTTTGCCAGTTCAGCGATGCGTTGAGTGTAAATTTTCAAATCCGCATCAGAAAGTCTCTTCACGCCAAAGCTGATGTCGTCAACTTCGTAGCCATCGTTCCTGGCTTTCTCCTGCTTGCTGCGCTTGAGAAAAACCAGCAGATTTTTGTCGCCCACAAACGTCTTGTCTTCCTCACCATAAACCCAATGATAAACATAGACGACAGACTTTTTTGCTTCGCCCTTGAGCGTCAAAGAAACATTGAGCGCGGTCTTCATCCGAACTGTTTCCCTCTCCGTTTCCACCTTCACAGAATTGCCTGGGGTGGCAACAACTACGAGGTCGCTCTCGTCGTAAAGCGTTCGCAAAGGCTGTGCGCGCCTTGCCATTACTCCTCTCAGAGCTACATGTTCCATCACTGGCATAGACACATCCACGCGCTGCTGTTGATTCTGTTGCAAATTGATGTTCACAAGTTGAGAGGATGCGAAACCGACGGATTCGACTTTTAGAGAGTAAGAGTCGGGTTTCAACATTTCGAATTGAAATGTCCCATCCTCTTTTGAAATTGTGCCGCGCATCTCGCCTGTGCTTTGGTTTACCAGCGTTACTGTGGCGTTTGTAATCACGGCTCCCTGCGGGTTAAGGACACTGCCGCTTAACTTTGACGTCGTTTCCTGCGGTTGGGCTCCGGGTTTCTTTTGCCCGTTCTGCGAAATCACAGAGTCGGGTTTTTCAGTCTGCGAATGCGTTTGTGCGACAACCACTGGGCTGATCGCCATCATCGCAGAGACTACGGCGCTGGCGATTGGCGAAGCGCGTCTGTTGAGGTGATGCAGGTTGGGGGTAGGCAAGATGAAATCATCGGTTACCAGAACTGTCCCATCAGCTTCTCTTGTCACTCTGGCGCAAAGCTTGCCGTGTGAAGCTTCGATAATCGCTTCGGCTCGTCTGCGCGTCATTGCTGAAAGGTTATAGACTTGCTTGTTGCATTCGTTGCAAAAGCGCGTTTGGTCATCGCCAAGCATTTGCTCCCATGCAACCGGGCAGGGTTTTGGAATTTGGATGCTATCCAACTTGCTGAGTTTTTTTGTCATGGTTTTCCCCTTTTGAAGTTCTCGTAAATAGTTCGGGCATCGCTTGCGGCAGTTTTCGGAAAGAGCCGCTTGAGCGACGCATAAGGATTGCTAAGGATTGCTATGGCGCAAAGCTGTTTATATAGACACCACAAGCATCGAAATGTTCCTGTTTTTTTCTCAGCTTTGATGATTGAAACGCGAATCTTTCCCTTGGGCTTGTGAAATTTGCGACAAGGTGACACGGGGTTTTAAGAAACGATTGGTGCGAGCCTTTCAAAATCGCTCACAAAATAGGAACTCTGTTGAAGTTGAAACTTGCGAAGTTTATCGAAGAGAATTTTGATTATTTATTTGACGACGATTGAGTGCTCACCGCCTTCGATGGCGCGACCGATGATTGCCGCGTCCTGGTAAGTTTCGCGCAAGCGTTCCAGCATCATTTCGGCGCGGTCTGCTGAAATGGCAATCAACAAACCGCCCGCCGTTTGCGGATCGAACATAATGTGGCGCAAGTCTTTGCTGACTTTTTCGCTGATTGCGATCTCTTCGCCAACATATTCACGATTGGTTTTATCGCCACTCGTAATCAAGCCTTGCGCGGCAAGTTCCAGCGCGCCTTTCAACAATGGCAGACGCGAGGAATCAATTTCAATCGTCACCTTGCTGGCTTTGGCAAACTCCCAGGCGTGACCTAACAAGGCGAAACCCGTCACGTCAGTTGCGCCTTTCACATCGAATTCGCGCATCACTTCTGCGGCTTTATTTCCGGCACTCAACATCGTGGCGATTGAGGAAGCGGCTACCTCTTGGCTGGCTTTAGAAAATTTGATTCCGGTCGAGATGATTCCTGTGCCTAACGGTTTCGTCAGAATGATTGCATCGCCGATTTTCGCGCCTGCATTGGTTGCGATCTTGTTCGGGTCAATCAAGCCGGTCACCGAATAGCCGAACATGATTTGCGCGTTATCAACGCTGTGACCGCCTATTAACATCACGTTGTTTTCCATCAACACGGAGAGTCCGCCGCGCATGATCTCAGTAAGTATGGCAAAGTCCACACCTTTTTTTGGGAAGCAGGTGATCGCCATCGCCGTGATCGGTGTGCCGCCCATCGCCCAAACATCATTGATGGAATTGAGCGCAGCGATGCGCCCGTAATCGAAAGGGTCGTCAACAATCGGCGTAAAGAAATCGAGCGTTTGCACAATGGCAAGGTCGTCACGAAGACGAAAAACTCCCGCGTCGTCAGCCGTATCAAAGCCTACGAGTAGATTTTCGTTATGAGGTTGTTTCGGTAAACCGCTCAAAACTTGAGCGAGTGTGCTGGGCGCAAGCTTAGCCGCTCAACCAGCGCACGAAACCATTTCAGTTAATCGCATCACATTCTCCTTTTGATTCAACAAAACTCACTCAACAGAATCATCTCTGTTTCGAATCCTTTTCAACATTCGACTTGCGATCCAGATGAGTAATAACAGCAATGTTAATGCCGCTATTTCAAACCCAGATCCTCCAAGCAAAGGTCTGAGAGAGTCTCTGAAGAGAAAATCCAGAAACACAACAAACAAGTAGATACCCGCGCCAATCATTTCTTCGCGGTGCCTGGTTATCCAATTTTGTTTGTGGGTTCTCTCGACCATGACTTCCGATACTCGTTGCAAAAAAAACAGGGTGACGATTCATACGCCGCCCTGTCACTTTAACAGAAAATCTTTGCTGTCTAAATGCCAAAGGCTTGCAGAAAAACTTTGCGGAGGTTTGCGCCATCGAACTCCGCCATGATGACGCTCTGCCATTGACCCAACACCAATTTGCCTTTTGAAATGGATATCGAAAGGCTGCGACCAAAGACTGTATTTTTCAAATGCGAATCGGCGTTGAAGCGGTCGCAGTCGGAAAATTCCGGGTCATTGTGTTTGTAATATGTTTCTTTCGGAATCATTTGGTCAATCATCACCTTCACGTCTGCCAACAAAGCTTCCTGCCATTCGTTGACGTAAAGCCCGGCTGTCGTGTGCAACAAAGTAATCTGCACATAACCGTCCGTGATGCCTGATGCCTGAACGAAAG
>JANMSG010000301.1:0-3761 GCA_031389065.1 Acidobacteriota bacterium
TGCGCGCGACCTGCTCCAAGTAATCATTTCTCTTTTTGTCGTTGGTGATTGGCAAATCGTCGCCATTCGCTTCAAGATCCGCTTCATCTTCCTTATCCTGATGACTGGCAATCCACTCTCTAGCGGAATCAATTGTCTTCTCGACATACGTTGTGTGGGTGTATAGTTTGCTGCGGTTACGAGGGCTTGCCTTCCAAATCTTTTCAATCTGTTCATCCGTCGCGCCAGCATAGCAAAGCCTTACCACAAAGCCCTCATCTGCGGCGCTGACATCCGGTTCCCCGTTCTTTTTGTTCTTTTTCGGGTAATCGCTTGAATCACCTGAATACAATCTTTCAAACTTTGCGCCGAATTTCTGTCTTGCAAGCTCCAATATCTGTTCATCATCAACTGTGATTGGTGTGGGTGAGTTTGCCCCGGCAGTTGCCGCTGCCTTCTTACTTTTCTCTTTTCCTTTGGTTGGCTTCTCTAGGGTTGGCTGAAGATTTAACCTACTCCAATCAAGAGGCTCACCATCAATAATGTAATATTCGTATTGAGCATCGGGCGTTGCCTTTGCTGGCTTGTAGTGAAGTCTGCTTGCATCTTTACAGGCTTCATCGAACTTATCACCTGTTAGAGTTTGCGCCCACTGCCAGAGGGCAGGAAAGAGCTTTGCGGGGATAGGAGAAGAAAGTTCGATGACGATTCGATAGCACGCATCTGCACCTGGATTACTCTCTGTCACCCGCTTGCTGGAATGTGTCGAATAGACAAGGAAGCGGAGATTGAGGTTTCTAAAAACCTTAATCTCCGCCTCTATGTCATTGATGTGGTCGGCGTCTAAAACTAGCCAGCAAAGTTCTATGACGTTAACGAGCAGGCGACGCGGCTTAGAAAATTGGGATGGGGCGAATGCCGCCCCATCTTTCTTTGCTCTTACAATCGGATTCTTGAGCCAGTCGCCAAGCTCAGTCCAGGTTACTTTCTTCTCTTTAGGTGTTGCGTCCGTCTTGCAATTGAAAAGGCTGATAGTGTGTTGAGTCATCCCTTCACCTCCTCATGCAGTTTGCGGAGGCAAGCAAGAAGCTCACGCCCTTTGTCGGTGATGCGCCAAACAGAAGCCGCCGCATCCCCATCAACGCGCTTCAAAAGAGTCTCGCCCTCGTCGTTGAAGGCATTTTCTAAACAGCCTAAATCAAGTAGGGCTGATAACCTTGGCGAGATGTGATTTCTTTCAGCCTTGATGCTGACTAGTCCCCTAGATTGCAATACGCGCAGCATCTCACGCGCCGTCAAAAGACCTTGTGGATTGAGTGAATCAAACTCTATGAGCAGGGTTAGAATCATCAGGAAAGCTTTGTTGCGCCTGAGTTTTACATCTTCAAAGGTGAGTTTGCTTGCCTCACTAACGCGATGATTCTTGTGCTTGCGGCTCTTACGAATCACAGGCAGAAGATTGTCAAAAGGGAGATTTTGTTGTGGCGTTGAATTGTTCATGCAGCCCTCCTTAGAACAGGACGGTTATAGGAAAGCGGTAGACTTGAGCAGACAATCGCAACACGATAACTCTTCAATTCCTCGTCGCTGTAGAATCGGCGCGCTGCTTCGCATAGGGCGAATAGTTCAGCCGTTGATTTGTCCCATTCGTAGCCTTCAGGCAAAAGCCCAACGTGTGCGGCTATCATTTCCCCAGCGAGAGAGCGGAAGCAATAGTAATATCCGTGTTGAGTGGATTGGACTTTGAGTTTTAGCGGCGTTTTGAACCGCTGTTGATTAGATTTGCGCTCAGTTAGTGATGTTGGTAATATCAATTTGCCTAACCTCATATCATCGTCAAAAAGAGATATGCACTGAGCCTGAAAGTTTGCCGCTTTCGGGCTTTCGTGTTTTTAGCCACATACTTTTGCGATGACTGTCAAAAAGCGAAGGACGATGACAAGACCGGGGCAGTCGGCTCATCATCGTCCTTTATTCGCAGTGAAAAATCTTTTAAAGAAGCTCTCGCCACTATGCCCAGCGGAGCATCATTGCTCACACAAGGGTAGTAACATAAAAAGGACTAGCAATGTCATAGGCAGGAATTTGAATCTGCAATAAAGACTATGTTTTTGCAGATTTGTTTTATTGGGAATTTGAATCTGCAAAAAACCAGAGGTTCTGGGCTATTAATTGCTTAATTAATATATTGGTTAGCAGAGGCTCGCCTTTGTCCGCCTGCCTCTCGGTATTTATCAATAAGAGTTAATGCCTCATAATATTGACCATCTGGTTTTTGGAAACCAGTTTTACGTGCGGCGAGTTCACAGGCAAATGCTAATGGAGAAACTATTTTGCTATAACTAGAAGGGAACCTATCTCGCAAGGTGTTATCCTCTATTCGCCTCGGAAGAAGTTCCATCACTTCATCAATATACTGAGCACTATTCTTTTCAACATAGCCTTGATAAATTCCTAGAGCTCTTATTATGCTGCGCCAGTCATCAGATGCATGATTGGTGTAGGTATCTTTCATTTGCTTGACTAAATCAAAACAATTATCAACAGCAGGCACAAATTCTGGTGGAATTTGTGAGCCCGAATTATTTTTAGGTCTGTTTTTCCAGCCTGGCCCTTGGCGACCAGAAAAGAATGGTCGCCATAGCTTTATCCAGTCATGTATGGCTGCCGGCATTTCATGATTCTCGTCGCCGTAGAAAACAGAAGCGGAAAGTTCCTGTATAAGTTTCGCCGCACCCTGAGCGAAAGCAAACGGTAGAAATTCCGAAAAGGCTGCTTCAAAAGCGGGAACCTCTCTATCGATTTGCTCAAACCAGGCTGTCCAATATGGGTTGGAAGACTCCTTAATGGTTCTTAGACGCTGAAATGCTGCAAATAAACTCAACTTCTCTTCTTGATCTGTTCCTTTATTAAAAATCACAATAGGGAGGATTTGAAGTAGATTATCCTCGTCTTGCCCAATGAAAAACTTGCGTGGATGCTCTAGCGAGATTGTAAAATCTCCATCAGCCTTGTATGCCAGTATGATCTCATCAACGGTAAGAAGCGCTTTCAAATACTCTGTCAATTCTCCGCGATCATATACGCAGGTCATCTTCATGCCCCATAAATAATAGTCGAAGGAATACGGCGACTCACCAACAGGCAAGGGAAGAGCGTCCTCAATATTTTGCTCAAAATAAGAAACATAGCTTTGCTCTTCGGGGAGAGGTTGCATTACTACAATCCCGGTTCTTTGAAGGAATCTTCCCTTTTCAGCATAAGACAACCTCTCATATTCTTTTACCAGCTTTTCGAGTCTATTCACCGATTTTTTAGTTTTTGATTCCATAATACCTTTCTCACATGCTTTTGATTATTACGCCCTATTACCCTTTACCTATCCCAAGCAGTTCAAGGAAATGCGTTGAGTTGCATTTTTCTCCCACTTCACTTTCATTCAGGGCGCTTCTTTCGCCTGAATGAATACAGTGGCTCTCTTTGAGGTGGCTTCATCGGGCGGCTACCCCGCATAAACACTTTCTCGCCTGCCTCTCGTTTGTGTGCAAAGTACATTTCAATCAAGTCACCGTTGAATCTCACGTTTGAATGCCTGGGGTCGCCTAGAAAGATACGAAACTGGCTCCAGAAGTCAGATATATAAACTTTGGCAGGCTTGATATTGAATCTTTGGGCGACTTCATTAGTTTCAACATATCCCCTCAGGGGAGGAATGGAATCATCGGCTTTCACTTCAACGTGAGTGTACCTGTCACTATATTTGCCCTGGATAGATGTTGGGG
>JANMSG010000303.1:0-4216 GCA_031389065.1 Acidobacteriota bacterium
GCCAATTGCAATGCTCGGCTATGAACTTGTAGTTAACATTCAGAGCTTCGTCAAAACAGGTCGTGATTGCAGGCATCACGCCCTTCCATTCCATAGTCATTCTTTTTTTCTCCTGTAAAAAAGTTTGCAGTCCCGCGCAACGGGGCGGCTGTTGTCGCATTCGATAAAACCGCCTGAAGGCGGAACTCCAAACTTTTTACAGGAGAAGAAAAGAATGACTATGGAATGGAAAGGTGTGATGCCTGCAATCACGACCTGTTTTGACGAAGCTCTGAATGTTAACTACAAGTTCATAGCCGAGCATTGCAATTGGCTGATTGATAACGGCTGCACAGGCATCGTCACGCCCGGCTCATTGGGCGAAGGCGCGACCTTGACGGTAGATGAAAAACTGGCGATTTGGAAAATCTGTGTGGACAGCGTTGGCCATCGCGTCCCTGTGGTTGCGGCGATTTCAGCATTAGGCACCACGGAAGCGGTTGAACTTGCCAAACAAGCCGCAGCGCAAGGGTGCCAAGGCTTGATGGTGTTGCCGCCTTATGTTTATCGCGGCGATTGGCGCGAGATGAAAGCGTACATTTCTGCTATCATCCGTGCTACGCCGCTCTCTTGTATGCTCTATAACAATCCTGTAGCCTATGGCACGGACTTTTTGCCGGAGCAGATTCAAGAGCTTGCTGAAGAACACGAAAACCTTCAGGCGGTGAAAGAATCGAGCACAGATGTTCGGCGTGTGACCGCCATTCGGGCTTTGACAGGTGACCGTCTGGCGCTCTTTGTCGGCGTTGATGACGCGATCATCGAAGCCATAGCGGTCGGCGCAACCGGTTGGATCGCCGGACTCGTCAACGCGTTTCCGAAAGAGTCTGTTGATCTGTTCAACTATGCAATGGAGGGCGAATCTGAAAAAGCCTTCAAACTATATCAATGGTTTTTGCCGCTGCTGAGAATGGACACGGTGCCGAAATTCGTGCAACTCATCAAGCTGATTCAACAAGAGGTCGGCTTTGGCAATGCGCGTGTGCGACCACCAAGACTTGAAGTTATCGGCGCAGAACTTGAAGAAGCGTTGAAGATTATTCGAGAGGCGTTGAACCATCGCCCGACGCTTTAACAGTGAATGACGGACAGTGAACAGTGAACAGTGAACAGTGAATAGTGAAAGCTTTCTGATTCATAAATAGAGTCAGGAATCAGTTCCACCACTGTTCACTATTCACTGTTCACTGTTCACTAAAGAAAGAGGTGAACGTGGAACTGACAGGTACATCAATCATCGGTTTTCAAAGGGGCGCAAAACAAAGCGAAACCTTTTACGGCTTCGCGCCGTCTACTGGCGAACAATTGCTGCCCGCTTATCACGCGGCAAGCGCAGAGGAAGTCAACCAGGTGGCGGAGCTTGCCCATCAAGCATTTGAAAGCTACAGGCAGACCAGCGGTCAAGAAAAAGCTGTTTTCCTGAGAAAGATTGCGGCAAATATCGAATCCGTCGGCGAAGTAATTACTGAGCGAGCCACGCAAGAGACCGCTCTTCCTGCCGGGCGCATTCAATCGGAAATCGGGCGCACCTGTAATCAATTGCGTCTGTTTGCCGATTTCGTTGAGGCAGGCTCATGGGTGGATGCGCGAATTGACAGAGCCGACCCAACTCGTCAACCTCTGCCCAAACCTGATGTCCGTTCTCTGCTCAAACCGCTTGGTCCCGTGGTCGTCTTCGGTGCAAGCAATTTCCCTTTAGCCTTTTCTGTTGCCGGTGGCGATACCGCATCCGCGCTTGCTGCCGGGTGTCCGGTTATCGTCAAAGCTCATCATGCCCATCCAGGCACTTCCGAACTTGTAGGGCTTGCGGTGCAGGATGCCCTGCGCGCTTGTGGACTTCCCGAAGGCGTTTTCTCTCTGATTTATGGTGCGGGTAGTAAAGTCGGCATGGCGCTGATTAAACATCCTATGGTGAAAGCGGGAGGCTTTACAGGTTCGCGCGCCGCAGGACGCGCGCTCTTTGATGCAGCTTCATCACGTCCTGAGCCAATTCCTTTTTACGCGGAGATGAGCAGCATTAACCCTGTCTTCATTCTGCCCAACGCCATGCGTGAACGCGGCGAAGCGATTGCCACAGGACTGCAAGCCTCTGTGACGTTAGGCGCGGGGCAGTTCTGCACAAATCCTGGATTGGTGTTGATGGCAAACGATGCACAAGCGCAAAGCTTCGCTGATAAACTTGCAGAGTTGATGGCAGACACGCCGGAATTCACTATGCTCACGCAAGGCATCAGTCGCGCCTATAACGAAGCTGTTGCTTCAAGAGCACATTTCGCGAAAGTTAAAACGATGGCTCAGAAGACGATTGAGTCAGGCTCAAACAGTTGCCAAACGGGAACGGCGCTATTCAAGACGGATGCTCACTCGTATTTAACGAATTCTGAATTGAGCGAAGAGGTTTTCGGTCCTTCAACGCTTCTGGTCACGCATGACACCCGTGAAGAGATGTTGGAGATTGCCCGCACTTTGGAAGGTCATCTGACGGCAACTATTCACGGCACGGATGAAGACCTCAGCGACTATGCAGACTTGCTTGCCATTCTTGAAAGCAAAGTTGGCAGGTTGGTGTTCAATGCTTTTCCAACCGGCGTTGAAGTCTGTCACGCGATGGTTCATGGCGGGCCATATCCAGCCACTTCCGATGGGCGCTCGACTTCCGTAGGCACACGGGCAATCTTTCGATTCACGCGAGCAGTCTGCTATCAAGGATTCCCTGACAAGGCGCTGCCCGATGAACTAAGAAATGCCAACCCGCTGAGGATTTGGCGAATGGTTGACGGGCGAATGAGCGACGAAGCGTTGCCCGAATGATCAATTGTAGCGCTCTTATTTTTAGCGAAAGCCGGCTTGACGAATCTTCCAGCCGCGCGAAAAACTTACGTTGCGCCTCCATAAGTCGCGCTACACTTCCTTCGATCCCCTAACCTTCCGTGTGATTGCCTTGCTGTTAACAGCAATAGCATTGCTGGCTTGTTATCTTCCAGCGCGGCGGGCGACGAAGGTTGATCCGATGGTGGCGCTACGGTACGAGTAAAACGTATGGCAGATGCAAGGGAAGAAATTTCTTTACCTCCTCGTCTAATCGCTGACGCTGGCTTGAAAGGCGAATCTTCAACCGTCTGACAATCCGCGTAGTCAACCGTCAGGTTTAAGGAGAAAACAATCTTATGATACGTAGCACAAAATGGTTTTACCTTCTCTTCGTCATTCCCTTTTTCATTTCAAGCAGTCTTATGCAGAAGACAGAAGGCAGAGACAAGCAGGCAGGTATGTGTGAAAAACTGAAGCCCTGCCAACTCCTCACCCAAGCCGATGCCGAAAAAATTCTTGGGCAATCGGTCCGCCTGATCGCGGACACTTATGGGCTGAAAGGCGATGTCCGTCAATGCAGGTGTGCCTACACGGCTGTTTCCAAAGATCCAGCCAGCGGCCAGGACATCAACCTGAATTTCATATTTGAACAAAAAGAGAGTAACCCATCAGCGGAACAGGCGCGGCAGGTGATGGAGTCAACCAAGAGTGAGAACGCCCATGACCTATCCATTAGAGATTTATCAGGAATAGGGGACGAGGCGTTCCTGTTAGGCGAGGAGCCAAACTTCCATTTCATCATGGCAAGAAAAGGCGCAATCGTCATCCGTTTACAAATCAAGCAGGCGACCGAGAAGACCTCCTTAGAAGAACTCAAGGCTTTCGCGCGAAAAGTCGCTAAGCACCTCTGAGCGATCCCCTTTAGCTTAGGCAATGAGGATATGTCGGCTATTCCAGCTTCTCTACCCTCTTGCTTACCTTGTCAGCCTGACAGGCAAAGCCGCTCTAATGATTCTGGGCATCAGTCTCAGAGCGTGTTGAGAAATTCAAAATTTGCGCTGGAGGCGCAGCAAGAAGGTAGCCAGACGTGCAACGTCTGGAAAAAAGCACAACCGTCTCGCGCGCTGAAGGAGCGCCACCACCTTGTGCCGCGTCTTCAACGCGGGAATCAATAGATTACGGTTCCAGAGGTTTCACCTCTGGCTACCTTCTTCGCGCCGCTTTGCGGCGAATGACAATTCCTCAACACGCTCTCAGAATCAAATCATTCAACCGGCTTGCCGCCTGCTGCCGCGCTTAGCCGGAAACCCATTTGAAGAACAGCTCCTTCCAGCGTTGGCTCCGTTTGCGCTCTGATTTACCAGCA
>JANMSG010000314.1:0-8052 GCA_031389065.1 Acidobacteriota bacterium
CGCTGGGTTTACGGCAGCGATCAGTTCGGGGGGGACGGCATCTGCCGCGGCACTGGGGAGTAAGGCCCTCGGTGGAGACAGTTTCACGCCGTGGCTCGAAATGAATCAACGGCGTGAGGCGGTGCGATGGAGCACGAAATGAATGTGCTGCAAACGCTTCGCGCCGTAACGCGAAATGAGCTAACGGCGCAAGCAAGAAGTGAGATGTGTGCAGCGAGAACCAAATGACGAGAGGAAGGCTCGCCACTTGAGGCAGCAGCCTAACTCTGCATTCGACGCGAGCGCGGTATGTGCTTTTCACGTGGCTGGCGTAGGCGAGATGCTATTGATTCAACGCGCCGCGTCAATTCCGCGTTAGATGGAACTGGGTCTCAGGCCGACCTACTCTCTGTCGAGACCGGCGCGAGACTTGAAAATTGAGGACAGCATCGTGCGGCAGCAATGCCGAACAGTATAAGGAGCGAGCCAATGGCAGCCATTGACGACCTGAATTCACAGCGATACTACCATGGCACAAAGGCCGACCTAAATTCGGGGGACCTGATTGAGCCCGGCTATAACTCTAACTACGGCAAGAGGAAGAAGGCTGCCTACATATACCTGACCGCAACCTTGGATGCGGCCACCTGGGGGGCCGAGCTGGCCCTCGGCCAAGAACCTGGCAGAATATACATTGTGGAACCGACAGGACCGATTGAAGATGACCCCAACCTGACGGACAAGAAGTATCCGGGCAATCCGACGAAGTCATATCGCTCTCGTGAACCGCTTCGGGTCACAGGCGAGGTCACAGACTGGCAGGGGCACTCCCCCGAAGAGATCAAAGCCATGAAGAACCACCTTGAGCGACTAAAGCGACTTGGTGTTGAAGCAATCGAGGACTGAGCCCGGCTCATCCATCTAACCAGAGATTGCAGTGGAGCGCGGTTCTTGGCTTTCACAGGGGTTCGGCTGGCGGGTTTTCTCGACGGCAACGCGCCCACTCAATCGCAGCGTTAGGCGCTTTCTGCTAAAGATATAATTGTAGCCTCGTGACCATTATAGATCGTGATCGAAGCACCTAAAGAACAGAATGCTACTCTTGGCATTTCATTGAAGATCAACTGTACTGTAAGATGCTTCCCGTGAGTCTTGACACCAAAGGAGATTCATCATGCATTTGACGCTTTTAGCTGTTTTGCTTTGTCTTATCTTCCCTGTTTGCACAAATCAAAGAAGCCTTCACGCTGACCAAGGCACGGTTAGCGGCGCACTAACCGTTGACGGTCAGGCTACAAAACTCAACTATGGTTATGCCATTGATTATGGAGACGGTCTCGTAATCTTCCTAACTGATAAGCCAATGATGCACGATGAAGCCGACGGCGGCCATGGCATAAAGGAAAAGAAGCTTCGCGGGTTCAAGTTAGTAATCAAGAAAAAGACAAAGAAACTGCTGGAGGCAATCGGGTTTCATGAAGCTGTCACATCGGCGGCATGGTACATAAAAGATCTGGACACATTAGTGTTTCAAAGCCTCGATGATAAAACCGTGTCAGGGAAGTTATTGAGCCGTAAGCCTGATCAATGGAATGATAAAACTTATACATATGATGTGAAGTTTGCGCTCACAGTGAAGCCACCATTTGATTCAGCCGCGGTAAAAGTCACCGGAAATGGAATAGAAACAGCGCCTGGTAAAGCCTTCGCTGAGTATCACAAAGTGGCAATGACTGGCAACTACGAACAGCTTGGGCAATATATTTCAGAAACGATTCCTGACAACTACAAGACTTCGGATGCACTGGAATCACTACAAGGGTCTAAAAAATTGAAGAGCCCTGTCGAATTGACGATAAAAAAGGTAGATGTTCAAGCTAATAGCGCCGAAGTCGTCGTTGAAGGCAGAAGGGGACGTAAGAATGTTGCTGGAACGATAAAGATGAAGTTAGAGAAGGGCAAGTGGAGGATTGCCGAGGAGAGTTGGAAGAGCGAAGAGAGGTAAACCGCAAATGCAAACCCGATCAGGACGGTGATGCAGGCAGCCCACCACGCGCCTACCAAGCGCATGCAGTGGAGCGCGGCAAGCAAGTCTCGTATATTTACCATCAGTGTTATGTGCCGCGCCCACTGATGCGAGCCGTTAGGCGAGCAGAGCGGAATCCGTATTAGATGACATCTATGAATCAGGAGGAGTGATGATGTTGAGAGTAATTGCAGTCCTAGCATTGTTGTTGTTATCTCTGACTGGTGGTTTGAGCGCGAGCGAAAAATCTCCGACGCCAGTAGAAGGCTCACCAGTCGAGGTAGCCTCACAGCAACTGAAAACCGGCGAGGCAAAAGGTAGCCTGATACAGAACAGGACCGTAGAATTGAAGTACGCCTATGCCCGTAAAATAAAGGTGCAGGGTGACTCGATGTATAGTCTTGTGCTAACCGACCGCCCCTATTCTGAAGATATCCTAAAAAAAGGCGACAGACTCGGTGATTTTATATCCAATGATAATCTTCGCTTTGTCATTTCACCCGAAGGCAAAATTGTCACCATGAGCTTCTTTCTCTCACCACATTTTTCTAACTCGAAGGCGTATGCCTCAGCGAACAGGAAATCTGTCACGATTGGCGCCGATAGCATTGAGGGAGAGTTAGCTGAAGAGGATTCGGGTTTTGGTGGAAAATGGAGCTACAGAGTAAAATTTAAGAGCGCAATCCTGAAGGAGTAATTTCAGAAGCAGAAGCGGAGCAGACCAAAGCAATTTCCCGCCTAACATTCGCGTCAACCGGAGCGCGAATCGAAGTTCGCATGATACCTGCCAGTACCGCTCGCGCGCCCACTGAATCGCGGCCTTAAGCGTTTGCGTAATCCATTTGATGACTGAATTAGCACGGCACAATCAAACCCAAATCAGCCGCCTCATTTTTTTGATTCTGACGGATAATTACTGGTAGTGTAATGACATCGCACCTTGCTCAAATTAATGATTTTATCGCACAACTCGACGACGATTCGCAAATTGCGCTTGCGCGCGTAACGACGCGCAAAAAATTCGGCAAGGGCGATTATCTTTTGCGCCCGTACGAAGTTTGCCGCCGCAGTTTTTTAATCCTTGAAGGAATTGCCAGAAAGTTTTATTTAACCGAAACGGGAAAGGAAATCACCACCGAATTGTATTTTGAAAATGATTTGGCAATTTCCTTTCAAAGCTATACTTTACAAAAACCGGGCAGCGAGTTTATTCAAGCGTTGGAAGAAATCACGGTTTCGATGACCGATTACGCCGCGTTTCAAAAATTAAAAATTGCTTTTCCGAAACTGATGGAATTGGATTTGATGATAGTCGAGTATTATGCGATGTGGCTTGAAGAAAGGTTGTTTCAGTTTCATTCTATGGATGCCGCCCAACGCTATTTGCAGCTTATCAAAGACCATCCGCACTACGTTCAAAAAGTGCAGCTTACTCACATCGCTTCTTATCTAGGCATTTCACTCGAAACTTTAAGCCGCATCCGGGCAAAAATCTAAACTTTTCAGGAATTATTTGATGTAGGTCAAATGAGGCGCTCAAACGGCGTGATAAATTGGCGTTTATGAAATGGATTTACCTTTTTGCCGGATTGACTTTTGAAACTTGCGGATTCATCGCGCTCAAATATTCACAGAACTTAACCCGAACCGTTCCGCTTGTTTTGACCATATTGGCTGATTTGGCGGCACTTGCCTTTTTCATTCTCGCACTCAAAAAAACCGAGACGAGCTTTGTTTATATGATTGCCGCTGGTCTCGGCACAAGTTTGATTGTTGTCGCGAATTACTTCGTTTTCAAGCAGACTTTAAACTGGGTGCATATCATTTCAATTCCTTTCATTGTGGTTGGCTCGGTCGGCTTGCAAAGTCAGGGCGGAACTCATGAAATCATTGGTAATTTTAGGAAGCATTATGGAATTCATAAATAAATTCATCGAAACATACATTGGGCTTTCAGTTTATTATCTGGCATTTACCGTTCCGTTTTTCGTCTTCTTCTGGTGGTGGCTGAAAGACCGAATGCAGGTTCGCCGGATACAGCAAAAGCCGCGTGCCGATAAAAAACAGATTTTCAAGGAATTGCGGTATTCGTTTCTGACGATTCTGAACATTACAATCGTTACCACTCTGATTTTCTCGAGCGGCGGAGAATTTTATCTCCAGATCAACACCGACATTTCGCCATACGGCTGGATTTATTTTGTTTTGACAACCTTCTTTTTATTCGTCATTGACGACACTTATTTTTACTGGATCCATCGTTTCATGCACACCGATTTACTGTATGAAAAGGTTCATACAGTTCATCACGAAAGTTTCGACACGACACCTTTCACATCATTCTCGTTTCATCCGTTGGAAGCCGTTTTGGAGCAGGGAACGTTAATCTTCATCGTGGTGTTTTCAATGCTGACTCCAATTCATTTCGCTTCAATTATCATCTGGCAGGCGGGCAATATGCTGCTCAATGTCGTCGGACATTTGGGTTACGAAATTTATCCGAAGTGGCTGCTCGATGCCCCCGTCTTAAAATGGCTCGCGCCGACCACGCATCACAATCTGCATCACACAAAATTCAGAGGCAATTACGGTTTATATTTCCGCTGGTGGGACAAGATAATGGGAACAGAATTCGATAACTTCCCGGCAACCTACCGCGCTATTTTCGAGAGGCAAACGACAAGCGGTAAATGACGGCAAAGAAATGTTATGTTGCCAGGTCGAATGGAGCGAAGAAATTGAAACGCACGAAAACTTTCTTTTGAAGCGTTGATTTTGTAATCTAAAAAGGAAGCCAAATAAAAAACGCAAGTATTGAGGTTGAAAGCACCGAACAAGTCATTGGCAGTGAGTGCGAAACAGCGACTTTTATTTGGCGTTGTCCGTCAAATTTTGAGTTGCGTGTAATCGGTTTCGCCCCACGTCATCTCAACCGTTAGGCAGGTGGAGGACATGCCGGAACACGAAACGGGCTGCCAGCGCCAGTTTCACGGTGTCACTCAAAACGAGCTAACGGCTGATGCTTCGCGCCACGACTCGACAGGGATGTGGAGCGTAAACTTCGCGGCGGGACTCGCAACGAACAAACGGCGAAAGCACTCCGGCGAAGTGAGTCAAGGGCGAAAACCAATCGCCTGACGTGGCGTTGCAGGCGAGCGCAGGCCGTACATTTCACGTGGCTTGCTGCGGCGAGAGGCACTTCCTTCAACGCGCCGCCTGAACTTTTCGTTAGGTGCCCAAAGTATTGTTGACGTTATAATCTCAAGAAAGAGAATCCATTAATATGACCGGGTGGCAAATAGCTCAGACCATTGCAACAATCGTACAAACTCTTGTCGTTGTCGTTTCACTTTACTTTATTTGGCGGCAAGTACAACAACAAACCAAGCTAGTCACACAACAGACAGACTTGGCTAGGAATGCGAACGTACAATCACTTGTCAGTTTATCATCTCCATATAATCTGGAATTGATTACAGATCCAGAGATGGCACGACTCTGGGTCGAAGGGGCTGAAAAGTTTGAGACCTATGATGAAGTTGATAGATTCCGCTATAAGCAACTCCTGAACTGGTGGCTAATACTTCATGAGAATGTTTTCTACCAGAGGCAAAAGAATTTACTTGATGCGGGGATTTATGAAGCTTGGTCCCGCGACTTAGAATTCTTTATTGAAAAGCATCGTCTGGACCATTATTGGACTGAACTAGAGGCAGCATTTCAATCTGAGTTTTGCAAGTATGTTGAGAAACTGATTAAGGAAGCGAAGATCAGACATGAGAACGAGCCGGATCTTCGCTTATCTTCAGATGCAAAACCAGATAGTCCTGTGGGTCAATAGGTTAAAGAGTAAGGCAGCAGTATTGCTGCACAGGGCACCTAACAAGGGCGTGCACCGGTTCGAGCGGAAACGGAGGCGCCGATTACTACCGACATTTCAGGCGGCGGCTGCCCGCTCAACCCAGCCCTTAGGTGCTGAGGTAATGTTGAAATCAATGAAGCCGACAAGGTATGGTTATGGTTGAGGAAAACCACAATGCATTTCAATCTTGATCAGGCTACTGACATTCTCTCTCGCACTCCTATTATCCTTAGATCCATGCTTGGCAATCTTCCTAATGAATGGACCTTTGGCAACGAGGGAAATCAAACCTGGTCTCCTTTTGATGTACTCGGCCATCTCATTCACGGTGAGCGTACGGATTGGATTCCCCGCATCAAGCTCATCTTAGAAGCTGGAGAGTCAAAGATATTCGAGCCTTTCGACAGATTTGCCCAATATGAAGTAAGCAAAGGAAAGAGTATGAAGGAATTGTTGGCTACATTTGAAGAGTTACGATCAAACAATATCGAAGCTCTCAATAAAATGAATATCACTGAAGAGGATCTGAAAAACCGAGGCAAGCACCCGGAATTGGGAGCCGTGACGTTAGAAGAGTTGATCGCGACCTGGGTAGTGCATGACTTGGATCACCTGGTACAGATATCAAGAACAATGGCAAAGCAGTACAAAGAAGCAGTGGGGCCCTGGCAAGCATATCTATCGGTTTTGAAGTGAAGGTGTGATGTATGAAAAGACGAAAAATGATGATGATGAAGACTACTTTACCTTTGATCTTGCTCATTATCGGCACTTCTGCTTTGCCGTTTACAACTCCCTTAACCAGTTCGGCTTCAACCCAGGGGAAGCAATCCAAGTCTCGTAAACCAAACATCATTTTTGTGCTAGCCGACGACTTAGGATATGGCGACCTCAGTTGTTACGGACAAAAGAAGTTCACCACGCCAAACATTGACAAAATAGCTGCTGAAGGAAGGCGCTTCACTCAGGTCTATGCAGGTAGCACGGTTTGTGCCCCATCAAGGTGTACGCTGATGACAGGATTACATACGGGGCACGCTCTGGTGCGAGGCAATAAAGCTGGTGGTGGAGTTCCTTTGCGCCCAGACGATGTTACCGTAGCCGAACTACTAAAGCAGGCGAATTATGTTACGGGCGCATTTGGCAAATGGGGGCTCGGTATAGAGGGTACAACCGGGCAGCCAAACAAGAAAGGCTTTGACCAATGGTACGGCTATCTCGATCAGTCACACGCGCATTTCTACTATCCTGACCACCTTTATAAAAACGCAGAGAAGGTATCGCTAGATGGCAAACAGTACAGTCATGATTTAATCGTTGAAAATGCCTTTGAGTTTATCAAGAAGAACAAAAGCAATCCCTTCTTTTTATATTTTTCACTCACGATTCCTCACGCATCTCTAGAGGTGCCGGACGATTCCCTGAAGAAATATCTGGGCAAATATCCTGAGAAACCATTCTCTGGGAGGCATTACACAAAGCAGGAGACCCCGCGCGCTGCATTCGCGGCGATGATGGACAGAATAGATCAGTCTGTAGGACGAATGATGGCGCTATTAAAAGAGCTGGGTATTGACGAGGAGACAATCGTGTTTTTCACAAGTGATAATGGGCCGCATCGCGAGGGCGGCGGCGATCCGGAATTCTTCAAGAGTTCGGGCCTGTTGCGTGGAATAAAACGGGATCTGTACGAAGGTGGAATCCGTGTGCCAATGATTGCTCGATGGCCAGGTAAAATAAAATCAGGCGCAGTCAGTAATCAGGTTTGGGCTTTTTGGGATTTCTTACCAACGGCTGCTGAAATCGCTGGTGTTAAACCAGCAAAGAAAATTGATGGTATTTCTATGCTCCCTGATTTACTTGGCAAAGCGCAGAGCAGCCACGAATACTTGTATTGGGAATTCTTTGAACGTGGGTTCCAGCAGGCAATTCGATACAAGAACTGGAAAGCAGTTCGATTGGCAACAGGAAAGCCTTTAGAGCTATACAATCTTGATGCAGATATCGGTGAGCAGAACAATATTGCTATGAAACATTCTGAGGTAGTGACTCATCTTGAAAAACTGCTCAAGAAGGCTCGAAATGAATCTGTAGATTGGCCACTCAAACCTGATGAGGCAAAGAAGAACTAAGGAACAGGTAAAATTTAACTGATAACGATTGGTGTTTTGTCGCGTAGCGACAA
>JANMSG010000329.1:0-13736 GCA_031389065.1 Acidobacteriota bacterium
CGGCTCACTGGAATGCACACCCGCTTGCTTTCCAAGGCAAGCTCGGCGAAAGACTTGCGCAGACTAGACAGTCTACGCTACCTCGCCTGCTCTACACGAATCATTCAGGAGAACTATATTTTTGCAACAATCGTCGGAGGCGACGCGGCAGGCTGCGCGACAAGATGTAGCCGGAGAAAAATTTCGTCGGCAGTAAATCGAAAACCTTCTCAGAGCGCAGATAGTAAGCATCCACGCGCTCCAAGGCAAACCTGTCGCTTTGCGCCTTGGCGATACCGAGTCTGTCGGAACAGGCGCAGGCAAAATACTGCTGCGCGATTTCCCGCGACCTCTCATCGAAGCGCCCAAAAGGATAGGCAAAGCTTGAGACCTGTGTGCCTGTCGCATCTTCGATTCTCTTTTTTGAATCGCTTATCTCAAATTCAATCTGTTGGCGTGATAATTTTGTCAGGTCCGGATGCGTCAATGTGTGTGCACCAAACTCTATCGCATATTTTTGCATCTCCTGAATCTCGCGCCAGGACAACATCAAGCGTCTTTCAAGACTCGGAAGCCTCTCATCGGAACGCGTCGTCGGATTCATTCCGGTGGTAAGAAAAACAGTGGCAGAAAAGTCTAAGTCCCGCAACACCGGCAGAGCTTTGCTGTAAACGCTTTCATACCCATCGTCAAAAGTGATAACAAACGAGCGGTCAGGAAATGGCTCTTTGCGCATTATGCATTCCGTTGCTTCCATCAAGGTGATCGTCCGATAGCCCTCCTGGCTCAGCCTCTCCAAGCCGCGCCTGAAAAGCTTCGGCGAGAAAGAGATGACAGCCGCCGTATCGTCTACGGCGTGAAAGGTCAGAATGGGTAGAGAAGCAGCCATATTTACGCCTTGCTCCCGGTCACCAGACCAGCTTTAAGGCAAACTGGATTTCGCGTGAATCATTGGTTGTCTTAATCGGTCGTGTTGCTGTCGGGTTGGCTTTGCCACTGGCATCGGTGAAAAGGAAACTGGCAGACGATGCGTTTTGCGCATTGCCGGGCAAATCAAAATTGGCATGATTCAGGGCGTTAAAAACCTCGACCCTGAACTGAATACGAAAGTCTTCCGATATGCCTTTGACGCTGATGTCTTTCATCAGGGAAAAATCCACATTCGAAAACCCCGGACCGATGAGCGTGTTCCTGCCCAGATTGCCAAAGAACCCCGGTGCCGGCAGCTCAAAGGCGTTGGGGTCGTACCACTGATCGGGTTTTCCTATGACCGGATTGTTGCTGAATCCAGGTTTGAGATTTGGTCTATCAGCCAGCGTGGCGGTCGCGCCTGTAACGCCACTGCGCGAGTTATTGAAGGAAATCAGCGGTGTGAATGGATGTCCCGATGCTCTTATGACAACGCCGCTCAAAGACCAGTCGTCAAGCAATTTCCCTTTCCAACCGGCACTGCCACTACCTGCGCCTCGATGGCTGCCAAAAGGCAAATCCCAGAGGAAACTCAGGACAAAGTTATGCCTGACATCAAAAGCGCCCAACCCCTTGTCGCTGTCCAGGTCATCCGAATTCATACGAATTTTGGGTCCTCCGGATATTTCAGTAAACGATATGGCTGCAGGGGCTTCGTCCAACGCTTTCGAGAAGCCATAGCTTCCCAACACTGTGAAACCGTGAGCGAAGCGCTTATTCAGACTCACCTGCAAGCCGTCGTACCAGGCTTTGGCATCCGTGGCAAAGACTGTAAGGCTTCCCACCCTGGGATTACGCTTGGGCGCATTTGCCGGAAAGAAGGTACGACCATCAGGGAGGATTTGCGGAATTCTGGTATTCAACTCACGCCTGGAGACCATGTGAATGCCTCTTGTGCTGTTGTAAGAGACGCTCAAAAGCGTATTGGCGAAGAGTTCTCTTTGAATGCCCAGGTGATACTGCATCACGTAGGGCCAATGGAGGTTTTCATATTCAAGCAGAACGGCTGCCAGTTGCGGGCTTGTCCCACTGGCTCCCTGTAGGGCATTGGGAAAGCCTGGATTGCGAACTTCCACAGGGCGCACGAAGGGCGGCGCCAGAACCACAGGGTCAATCAGATCGCCGTTGTAAGGGGTATCATAGAAAATGCCAAAGCCGCCTCGAATCGAAGTTTTTCCTGTACCAAAGGGGTCCCAGGCAAAGCCTATGCGTGGTGCAAAATTGCTCTTCGTTGGATTGTGCAAAAAAAGTTTATCGCTAATCTGAAACGATTCCGGTCCGGTTGCTTCCAGCGGTTTGAGCAAGATGGGCAGCTTGTTGTTGACCTCTGTGACATTGGTCCAGGGCTCGTAGCGCAAGCCCAGGTTTAGGCTGAAATTTGGCGTGATGCGAAAATCGTCCTGCACATAAAAAGCAGCGTTAGCAAAGCGCAGACCGCGCCCGAAATCTACGCCTGGCAAAGCCCCTCGAAACAGCGTCGGACGACTGGTGATGAAGTCTCGAACATTTGTGAAAGTGACGGTGCCGTTGCTATCCACTTCCAAGGTATCATTGATCTGCACTCTTCTGAATTCAATACCTAGCTTCAGACTCTGACGACCTTTCGTGTAGGTCAGTCTATCGGTCAGATGGAAAACATTATTTATCAAATCGGCAACGGCGCGTCCGGAATTGCCGAGTGACCCCAAACCACCGACTCTGAGCGTACCAAACGAAGCGCCCGGCACGAGCGAAAAGCTCAAGCCATTAGGATTCGGATTGATCGGCGCTGTATGTCGGACTCTGCGATTGAAGCCGAAGCGCAAGGTATTGAGCAGGTTTGGTGAAAAGATATGGGTCTCCTCCAGAGTCAGGATTTGATCTCGACCGGCGTTAAAGCGGGCAAAGCCAGGAAATGGCGTGTTCCCTCCAAATGGCAGAAACGCATCACTCTCATCAAAGGTATAGCGCCCATAGAGTGAATCGTTTTGTGATAGGCGATGATCAATTCTGAAGGTCAAAAAATCTTCTTCGGTATCACGATCCGCGCTTCCCCTCCACAGCGCTGTACCATTGCCGAAGTCCTGACCATTGGGCACAGGAAAAAGCTCCAGGAAAGGTTGAACCGAAGCATTCACTCCGACAAACTGCAGACTACCTGTTGTCGAATTTGGCAGAAAGCCACGACGCGCATCCAGACTCGGAACGATGTCGCCGGAGGTCTCTCCTTTGACCTCTCTCAAGCCTTCATAATTGACGAAGAAGAAGGTCTGATTTCTTCTGACAGGTCCGCCCAGGCTTGCTCCAAATTGATGCCGCCTGAATTCTGGCACAACTCCCGGATCGAAAAAATTCCTCGCGTCCAGATTATCGTTGCGATGAAACCAGAAGGCGCTGCCATGAAACCCATTGCTGCCTGACTTGCTGATAACATCTATGAGACCACCGCTTTTGCCACCATATTCGGCACTGTAGGCGCTGGTGACGATGCGAAATTCGCGGATCGCTTCGACACCCATGACGAGCCCTTGCGCTACGCTTCCCGGAGGGCGCGCCTGCGAATAGACACTGATATCGGTTCCGTCAAGAAAGAAGTTCGTGGCATTGGGTCGCTGTCCGGAGATCGAAATCCTGCCGCTGAAGGAATTGCTGGTGTTGCCTGCACCCGTACTGCGCGCTTTCACGACGCCCGGGTGAAGTTCAGCCAGTTGCAGCCAGTCCCGCCCATTTAAGGGAAGTTCCGCTACTCTTCTCCCATCGACAAGTCCGTTGACTTCTCCGGTGTGAATCTCGACGAGCGACGGACTGGCGCTGACAATAATCTCCTCTGTCACCCTGCCGACCTTCAACGTCAAATTGATGACCGCGTGCCGCTCAATCGTCACACGAATGGAGGTCCTTACCTCCTTGTGAAAGCCCTCTCGCTCAGCTGTGACTTGATACTCTCCTGGCAAGACCGAGGCGTAATGATAACGCCCCTGTTCATCAGAGACGGTGGCGCGCAAAAGACCTGTGTCCAAACTCTTGAGGGTGATTTTCACACCCGATAGCAGGGCTCCACTCTCATCTTCAACGAGACCGGAAAGTCCTGTGCTCTGCGACCAGACAGGTGAACCGGAGAAAACCAGGATACTGATGGTAAGCAGCAATTTTTTCACGATATTCATGATTTGCATAAATATTTCCTCATCTTGACATTTTTCAGTTTGCAACAAAGAGCTTCACTTTTGACCAAGTTCATCCAACACAGCTCTCAAGTATGACAGATCAGCCACATCCTCGACTTTTACTCCGGGCTGCAAAGCGGCGATGTTGGTCAAGAAATCCAAAGTGTATTGCACATTCTCGACGGTCAATCCACCATTGGCGTGCCAAATTCCCATTTGCAAATGGGCATCGCACACCGCTTTGGCGGTTGCCGGATCAAGCCTCAGCCGTTTGACCGATTCATCATAAAGCAATTGCGGATTTGCTGTAACCTGGCGATGAGCGTTCAGCAGGGCTCGAAGAAAATCTTTGACAGCTTGCGGGTGCTCTTCTGCCCAAGAGCGACGCACATGCAGACCATCAATCTGAACTTCGGGAAACTCATGCGCATAAGAGATCAGCGCATGAAATTTGCCGGGCGCTTCGCGCTGGAGTTTGAGCAACTCCTCGCCCGGTAAATTTGATGCGTCAATTTCGCCAGCCAGCAGCGCCGCCACGCGCCCGGCGCTTTCGGGAATGACAAGCATTTGAGGCGTGACGCCAGGATGCTTTTGTTTAAGGAACAGATCAAACAACGCAGTGGCTAAGCCGCGTGCAGCGGGCATCGCCACACGTCGGTTACTGAGTTCTGCGACAGAGGCGATCTCTTGTTTCCCTGCAAGGACACTAGTCGAGGCGGTGAATTGCGCGAGGGTGCGAACCGAAGCCCCTTTGCTAATGGCTATCCACATCGTTTGATTATTGAGCATACCTATGTCGGCATCGCCGCGTGCAAGCGCATCGGCAATCAGTGTACTAGAGGCAAGATAGGTTTTCTCGACTTGATAGCCTTGCGCTTCGAGCGCGTCAAATGCCATCAGCAACGGCACATCTCTGACATCAAGATTAATCAGGTCAAAGTAGCGTAAGGTAGCCAATTTCCCTGGCGACTTGGACGCTCTATCAGCGCAACTAACAGCGCTTAGACATAGTAAGACAATCAGTAAAACGGTTATCGTTCGCATCGCATTCTCCCGGTTGGTTCAAGCCTTGTGGTCAAAGCGCTGAATATGCAGTGGCAACAATTTTCCACGCGCCGTCCACACAGGCTCCATACGTTTGACTTGCAGCGTTCCTGCCTGTTGCCAGACATTGCGCGCTGCATCTCCCATCGGTGATGACTGGCGCAAGGCGTCGAGCACGACCTCTATGATCTGTCGTTCATCGGCAATCTCCAGACGCGGGCTGACAACTACATAAAGCCGCGTCAAACCGTTCTCGTCTTCTTGCTCCAGCAGTTGATAATCGAGCGCGCTGCCGCCAAAGCGCGCCGGAAGAACTTGTTCAAGAATGCTCAGCATTTCATTGCCTATCAAAGTCACACCTTCGCCGACCAGTTTACTGTAGCTGCGAATGGCGTGCAGGTGTGTGGTGTAGCCGTAGCTTTCAAGCGGGCAACCGCAAGCACGCTCCTGGACAATTCCATAATCGTCACTCTGATAATTGAGCATGATTTTGGAATTGGTATCGAGCAACGAAGTCAGGTTGAACGCAGGAACAGTTGCGTCCGCTCCTTCAACCATATGCGGGTGGGTAATCAACGCAAAGGCATCTTTGACCAGATGCACTTCGTCGGTCTCGGCAGGATGAACACAGCCAAACCCTATGCCACCCGTATCAATTGCGCCATAGGCTGGCAGGACGCGAACCCCTACACGCTGCATTGCACGAACCTTGGCGGGGGTAATCGGTTCGCCGCCGACGCGGATTGTCGCGCCAGTCAAATCAAATCCCTCTTGCGCGGCGGCCACACATACACGAAGCGCCCGGCTCACATTCGTATAGAGCAGACAACGTGGATGGGTTTTGAGCGTATCAGCGATCCAACGCGCCACTACAGATGATTGGTCCAGCTTGACGGTCTGCGGCACTGGCACGCGCACGCCCAGAGCACGCATCGCGAAAATCATGTAGAGCGTCGCCAGCCCGTATTTGAGCCAATAGGTGGAACCGCGCCAACCGATGGGCGAGAACCAACGCTCAGGATATTGGCGAAAATAAGCGCGCTGTAGAATGAAACGGAGACCGCCTCCGGGCAAGATGTCCATCCAGTGCGCCATGGGTAAATCCAGCACCTCCCAGGCCTCCAGCATGAGCATCTGATGTGGTGCGCCGGCGGCAATATAGTCGAGGTCTTGATAGACAGAGTTCGCCAGCCCCGTCGAGCCACCAGTCTGCAAAGTAAAGTCGCGCCGCGAGAATGGATTGTCAAAATCCCGCGCATTGGTTGGGATCGCCTGCCCGTGTCTGACGATAGGTGTACGTCCCTTAAACTCTTCAAAGGTTACATAGACGCCTGCCTCGCGCAACGTGCGTAAAGAGCCTTCCAACCCCTTGTGTTTCACAAGCGTTCGCAGGTCTCCCAATTCACACTTCACGAGTTTGAGCAGAGCCAGATATGGACTCGGCGCGTAGTTGTAGATGCTGCGCTCGACCAGGCGCAGAAAATTCTCTTCGCGTTGTTCCATTCGCTGGCGCACGATGCGTTTGGCTTCATCGAGCGTCAAGGGCTGGCGCATAAAGCGTCGTAGAGCCAGCGGGAACTGGGCAAATGACTTCAGGTACTCAAGCGTGTCACTCATATCTTTGGATTCATCCAATGCGTTAGCCGCCGTTCAACAGCTTGTACGGCGTATGAACAGACGAGCCCGACGCCGATTACTACGAGCAGAATCGCAAACACCTTTTCGGCATCGAAACGCCCGCCATAGATGCGCAGCAAGGCTCCCATGCCAAATACAGTAATAAACATTTCGCCTGTGACCATGCCCTTGACCGCGTGCCCTATAGCCAGGCGCAATCCTGCCATGGTCAAGGGTAAGGCGCCCGGCAACAGGACTTTCCGAAACAGTTGATGTTCTTTGGCACCGAAAGCTCGCGCCATCTCTACGTAAGTTGGATCCAGGGTTTGAATGCCGCGCATGGTGTTGAGAACAATAACGAAAAAAGCGCTGAGAAAAATGACTGCGACCTGGACCAGACGGCTGAGTCCAAAGAAGGTGTACATCACCGGCAACAGAACAATTTTGGGCGTCGCTAGAAATGCATTGAGATAGGGATCAAATACATATTCGACCGTGCGATAACGTCCCATCAGCCCACCAAGCAGAAGACCCAATGCTACAGCCAGTCCATAGCCGATAAGAAGGCTGAGAAGGCTGGCAACGAGATGATTGAGGATCTGACCGCTGGCAATCAGCTCTATGCCCGCCAGCAGCACATGCGAAAATGGCGGCAGAAATCGTAAGCCTGCCCAACGTCCAATTAATTCCCAGGCAACGACGCCGACCAAAAGCGAGAAAAACGATGTGGGGACGCGGAGACGCGAAGACGCGGCGAGGGTTTCGTCTTCGCCGTGTTGTCTCATCAAAGCGCCCCTGCCTCTCCCTGTCTCTGTATCGTTTCTGTCTGAAGCCTGTTCGCTTTGCGATAGCCTGCTGACGTTGTCATCAATCATGATCGGCTGTCATTATCTGCATGGCGCGTAACTGCTGCCAGAGATATTCCTTCAACTCTATGAACCGGGGATTTTTTTCAAGATCAGGTGGGCGCGGACGCGGTAGCCTCACTTCAATGGCTTCTCGAATACGCCCTGGGCGCGGCGTCATCAGCACGACGCGACTGCCCAGTCGCACAGCTTCTTCCATACTGTGCGTGACAAAGACGACGGTTTTGCGCGTGCGGTCAAGCAGCGCCAGCAAATCTTCCTGCAACAGGCGGCGCGTCTGCGCGTCCACAGCGCCAAAGGGTTCGTCCATCAATAAGATATTCGGGTCTACAGCCAGCGCCCGTGCCAAGCCGACGCGCTGTTGCATCCCACCTGACAACTGGCGCGGGTAGTAATGTTCAAAGCCGTTCAAGCCTACGGCACGAATCAGTTCATGAGCGATTTGCTGGCGTTCGGTTTTGGGCATGCCGCGCAATTCCAGTCCGAAGGCGATATTGGTTACCACGTCTGCCCACGGCAATAGCGCGAAATTTTGAAAGACCATCGCGCGATCCGCTCCTGGTCCTGTCACTGCCTGTCCATCTATTCGTATGTCGCCTGCATCAAGAGAGAGCAACCCCATGATGGCTTTCAAGAGCGTCGTCTTGCCGCAGCCGCTGGGACCTAACAAACAGACAAACTCTTGCGTCTGGATGGTTAAATCTACGCTGTCGAGAGCGATAATTGGCGCTCGCCCGTCATTGCCTGGATAAATTTTGCGAACCCCTTGCAGTTCAATCATTGGCTAACCACCTGGCCTGCCCAGGGTGCGGCGCGACGCTCAAGATGCTGGCATAGTTGCGTCAAGATAATGGCTTCGGCAATGATGACAACCACCGTAGCATACAGATTGGCGGCTTCAAAATAGCCTTGAAAATCCAAAATGAGACGACCCATACCGACCGCTATCAGCAACAGTTCCATGGTAATCATGCCAGAGATGGCGCGATTTAATCCTAGACGAAGCCCCGTTAGAATCGCCGGTAGCGCGCCTCGCAATAAAATCTTTCGCCACAATTGGCGCTCCGTCCCACCAAAGGCTCGCGTCATTTCGATCCAACCTGGTTCGATCATCCGCACGCCGGCACGTGTATTGACAATGATTGTCACAAAGGCAAACGAAAATACCACCAGCACACGCGAGACCAATCCCAACCCCGTCGCCATGACCACGATTGGGATCACTGCAGACATAGGCGTTACCAGAAGGATGCTCAGGTAGGGGTCAATCAATTTTTCCGCCGTGCGGTAGCGGCCCATCACAAGACCAAGTGAGATTCCAGAGATGGCAGCGAGGGCAAAACCGAGCAGCATCGCCTGATTGCTGATCCACAAGGCTTGCCAAAGTTGGGTTGTCACGAGCAGCCGCAGAAGCGCGGCAAGTGTTTCTGTGAACGTCGGCATCAGCAAGCTGTCAACGCTTGCCGCCAGCAGTTGCCAACTAAGCGCCAACACGACGAGGGAGCCGAGACGCAGACTCCATTTCCACATACCCGGTGAATGATTCTCTGCTCCAGGCTCTATGCTCATGATTTTTGTTTAATCAAGTTCAGGGTAAAGAAGCCCATCATACGCTGGAACAAATACTACTGACAAGCTCAATAATTGGCATGCCTATACTTGGCACAACTGTAAAGAGAGCCTTTATCTAAATTATAAGTATCAGTGAAAGTTTAAAGGATTTATGGCGGGGAGATTTCGATCTACCTTACTTGATGAGTAAATCATCTAAATAATTGAAATCCATAGTGAGCTTTAATGAGTGCGATGAGCCACACCATTTGCCCGGGTGAGTTACTGCTTCTTCAATATGCCAACTGGCAATTATCGAACATCAAGCAAGAACAAATTATCAAGCATCTGTGCAGTTGTGAGGCCTGACGCGAATTCCTTACACTTCGTATCCACGTCAGTAGAGAGCCAGACCCGCCGCCTTCTGAGTAAGGAAGCGCTTGACCCTATCAACGGCAATGTGAGTGACCTCATCGAGAACGCCGAAGCCTCTACATACCTCACTCTAGGGAGGCAGCTGGCGCGAGTTGTCCGCGCCAGCCACTCGTCCGGCGCAAAGACCCTAGAAATCCGCACGAGCGTTCTTGCGGAGCACTTTGATGACAGCGGCGACCTCTTCCTCCCCATAACCGGCAGCCATGGCTTTTCTGAAGAGCCCAAGGCCGAATGTCGGAAACTCGGAGTTGATCCCGGTTTCTTGCGCTTGTTTTACGAACAGTTCGAAGGCTACCGTACAGGTCTTAACAGAGCTTTCGACCTCCTTGTACGTTTCCCTCTCAATAACCTCTCCCGTATGTTTCATCATCTCCCCAAGAGCAGGGGAGATGTCGGCAATCATTGACCCGAAGTCCCTAACGCGAAGGCCTTCCGATTCGAAGATGCGGGCGCCGTGAAAGAAGCCCAGCATCGCACCAAACAGGCAGGAGAGCGTCGCTAAATCCCACGTCGAGGCTGCACCCACCGACTCGCCCAGGTAAATCAAATTTCCGGCTAAGGTCTTGAGAACCGGCTTACTGCGCTCGAATGCGGTCTCTGCACCCGATGCGAATATAGAGGTGTCGGGCCTGGCGATCTGGCTCGGAGAGGCCATGATGGCACCATCGAGATATTCTAAGCCACGCTTGCGCGCCCAAGCCTCGGCATCTCGCGCATCCTGGGGCGTACCGGTGCTCAACTCCACCAGAACCCGACCAGAGAGGAAGGGCGCGACCTCTTCCGCTTCCAGGATAGCGCGCGTCACCTTGTAGTCCTCGACGCAGATCAACACGATAGGGCTCGCGCCCACCGCTAAAGCCGCGCTGGGGGCAAGGACCGCCCCCTCCTTGACGAGCGCTTCGGCCTTGGCGCTTGTTCGGTTCCAGACCGTGACGCGATGGCCGTCACTCAGTAAGGCCCGGACAAGCGCCGAGCCCATTGCTCCCAACCCTATAACTGAAACATCACCTTGAACATTTTTCATTTGACTAATCTCCTATCTTTAATGATAAATCCCGCTTTCCAAGCTCACAGTTGCGAGAGACCGCCATCGACTGGCAGTTCGGCTCCTGTGGTGAAGGTCGCGTCGAAACCGAGGAACAACACCGCTCGAGTGATCTCGTCGAGCGAGCCGATACGCTTCATAGGGGTGATCTCTTCCCCTTCTTTCACGAAGGCTGCCACCTCTTCATGTGAAGCCCCGTAGATCCCCATGGTCGGAGTCTTGATAAAGCCTGGGCTCACCGCGTTGACTCGGATTCGCCTCGGCAGGAGTTCAGCGGCGAGCACGCGTGCGAACGAACGGACAGCAGCCCTCGACCCAGAGAAGACGCTGAGAGTGGGATAACCCAGTTCGTCGGCGATAGAAGTCATCAAAAGGAACGAGCCGCCTTCCCGGACGAGTGGAGCCAGGCGCTGCACTGTGAAGTACACGCCCTTCGTGTTGACGCCGAAGGTTTTGTCGTAGACGGCTTCTGTGACCTGCTCGAACGGCTCGAGCTTACAGAAGCCAGCGTTGATGAACACGAAATCAAGCTGCCCAAGCTTCTCTTCGATGAGCCTGCCCAACGCCTCGATATCGGCCAGGCTCGCCGCATCAGATCGCAACACGTGCGCCATAGGGCCAAGTTCGCGGCGCGCCGCTTCAAGGTTCTGCTCGGTCTGACCGGTGAGCAACACCTCTGCCCCTTCCTTGAGGAGCGCTTGTACGGTGGCGAGCCCTATGCCAGTCGTCCCGCCGATAACTACTGCCTTCTTACCTGTATACTTATCCATTGAATTCTCCTTTACTGCCAGCAATGATACGGCCTGCGAATTCGACGGTCGCGTACGATCGGACAATCCGAAGCACAATCGGCCGAATAAGAATCAGCAGGGCTCAAAGGAGTCGTAGTCTATAGCTTTTATGAAAATAATTTCGGCGAATAATTTCGGCGTTGCGCCTTGAGGTGGAACCTGTCTACAGTCTTTATCTTCTTCTTGAAGGCGGGACACGAAACCTTTTTCTTAACCTCTGTAGCAGGCATCTCGATGCTTGGGTATAATCGTGAAGAGGAAATCAAGCCATGAGCAATCAGCAGCAGACCGCAACCGCGCCGTACCACATCGAGGGCGCTATACCTATGGCGCCACAGTGGGACGAGCCACGTCACCGGATCGGGCTGCGCGTTGACCTATTCACGGCGTTGCCCGGCGTGGTCGAGCTTGAAGCCCTGCCTGACCATCGTCTGATGATTCACGCGGGAGCGCCGGTTCGTGGGTCGTGCAGCTACCAACGTTTCGTCTACACGCGCGGCGACGTCGACATCCTCCCGGCTGGGTTGTCAGATGCCTGGGAGCCCGACGAAACAAGCACCTCTCTGATTTTGCAGCTATCACCTTTGCTCTTGCGTCGCGCCGCCGAGGACATGGGCTTGAATCCTGACCGCGCTGGCCTCGAGCCGCGCCACCACTTCAGGGATCCGCAGATCGAGCACATCGCCTGGGCTCTGGATGCAGAGCGCAAGGCAGGCTATCCGAGCGGGCTTCTCTACACAGATAGCCTGGGCATGGCGCTCTCGGTTCACCTGCTGGGTCGTTACACGACGCCTCTCAGACTGCCACGCGGACTGTCGAAACCGCAGTTGCGACGGGTGACAGCGTACATAGATGAACACCTCGATCAAAACCTTTCACTGGCCCTGCTGGCAGGTGTCGCTGGGGTCAGCGCCTCGCACCTCAAGACTCTGTTCAAGCATTCGACGGGGTTACCTGTCCATGAATACGTCATTCAGCGGCGGGTAGAACGTGCTAAAGCGCTGCTCTTAAGTGGCGAGTTGCCTGCCAGTCAGGTGGCGCTCGAAGCGGGCTTCGCGCACCAGAGCCACATGGCGCGGTGCATGCGGCGCGTCCTCGGGGTGACGCCAACGACCTTGGTGCGCAGTTCGCGCGCGCGATAAACGTATAGAGGTTTTGGGCGATAGGATTCTCGTTTGAGATAGTGAACGAATACTGTTCTTCTCTCTTGAGACCACGCGAAATTTGATGAAAAGTGATGTCGCAAATGAGCGTAGAGGTGCGTTAGTCTACCTGCGAACAGGAGCGTTTTTTAATCAGATTGCCAATTAATTAACTGAAAAGTGTTTGCGCGAGTCAAAGCATAGAGGGCAAGCCTTTCAGCTCAAGCGCGATCCTGTCAGGCATCAACGAATCTCACAACAAATAATTTGAGGCTCACCTGAAACGCCAAACACACCTCTACCCTAGGCAGCAAAAAGTTATGCCGGATAAAAGAAAAATTAACCTTTGAAACTCGCGAAACGAAAGCCTTTACTTATTCGGAAGGATTGTCGCTCTGGGGAAGTGGCTGAAAGACCTTTTGCCATCTCTCACGGAAAAACTTGGAAAGACGGTTTGTCATCATCTCCCCTTTTAACAGACCAATGGTAACGCCAACTAGGGCGCCTATGATGGCTAATGCGATATCTGGTGTCATTAACTTGTCCTATCTATGTTTATATTTGGAAATTATCTTGAGGGTAAAAAAGTAGTATCAATGACTACTGCAAAAAGTTCAAGAGTATAGTGATCCCCTCAAAATAAGAGCAAATCTTTGTTGCCCTATATGATTCGTAAGTGAATTTAATTAATCTTGATCTACAGGCTCTTGAATTCCTTGATGGCGATTATATCCAACCGCCTTGCTCAGTCCTTCACTTGTGCGATTTTTTTATTGATGATGACTCGCACTCGTGCCTCTTCATGTGGCTCAAGCCAAGAGCTTCTGTTGTACCACGCCATGCACATCGGTGAGTCGAAAATCGCGCCCTTGAAAGCGATACGTCAACTTCTCGTGATCGAAGCCGAGCAGATGCAATAACGTCGCATGCAGGTCATGCACATGAACTCGATCTTCGACCACATTGAAGCCTAAATCATCGGTCGCGCCGATAACTTGTCCGCCCTTGATGCCGCCGCCGGCAAACCATTTTGTGAACGCATTCGGATGGTGATCGCGCCCGTCATTGCCACCTTGCACCATCGGTGTGCGCCCAAACTCGCCGCCCCAGATCACCAGCGTGTCATCAAGCATTCCACGTTGCTTCAAGTC
>JANMSG010000393.1:0-7459 GCA_031389065.1 Acidobacteriota bacterium
TGACAATCGTTATCACGCCATCTTCGGCAATAATGGGCCCGCTTACTTTGTCAATCCTTCAAGTCTCGCGCCGGCTTTGATTGCAATGAACGCCAAAGTGCGAATCTTTGGCGCGAAGGGTCAACGCGAAGTTGCCTTGGAAAAATTCTTTGTCACGCCTACTTCAAATTCCGGGCGTGAATACGATTTGCAACCCAACGAATTTGTCACAGATATCGTGGTGCCTACGATGGCTGGAGCAAAAAGCGCAACCTATGAAGTGAGGCAGAAAGATAGTTTGGATTGGCCTCTTGCTGCGGCATCCGTGGTTTTGACGATGAGCGGCAAAACCGTGAAAGCTGCCCGCATCGTTTTGGGGCACGTCGCGCCAGTGCCATATCGTTCGACAGAAGCAGAAAACGCACTGGTTGGCAAAACCATCAGCGAAGAGACGGCGGAAGCGGCGGGCAAAGCAGCCGTTGAAAAAGCCAAAGCCTTGAGCAAGAACGGCTACAAGATTCAGCTTGCGAAAGTCTCTGTCAAGCGTGCCATTCTGGCAGCCGCAAAAGGAGGAACGCGATGATTAACGAAGCCGAACAATACGACACACAGCATCCGGAGTTGTGTCCTTGCCTACGCTACAAACAGATGTTTTATGATGCGCCGCGTGACCCTGAAGTGCCGCGCTCAAACGACATCCATTTCTGGTGCGTTTATACCCAATCGGTTTTAGGACCTGATGGGAAACTCGCCGTACCTGGAGATTGCTCTTCCTCTGACCGCAAATGCTACGGCACAGGTCAAGCTTGAGGTAAAATAAAAAGGCAGCTGATCAGGCTGCCCTTTTATTTTTCGATTGAGAGGAAGTATTGATGACCATAAATCTCACACTCACGCCCGAACTTGAAAATCAATTGGCACAAGAAGCTATGCAGGCGGGCCTTTCGATTGACGAATACACATTGCAGATTTTAGAGAAGCACGTTTCGCAGAAAGAAAGACGCGCAGAGGCAATCTCATTACTCCAATCTTGGATTGATGCGGAAGATGAAGATAAAGCGGAACAGAAAGAGACCGGCGAATATTTGATAAAGGTTTTGGGTGAAGACCGACTTTCAGACAGAAAACTATTTCCTCCCGAATTGAAAGGAGTGAGTTGGTGATTCGCGCAGTTTTACTCGACTCTGGCCCTCTGGGTTTGGTGAAGAATCCGAATCGTTCGCCTCTTAAGATTCGTGACAGCAGAAATGCAGCAAACATAACTGAATACTGATGAAAAAGTAAGGCGCTTGTTACTCCTTCGCCGCGTAGCGGTGGTATGAGTTTAGCCGTGGGTTGAAACCCACGGTGAGCAAGCGAAAGAATCCCTCGTCGCGTCAGCGACGATTGAATTCAGCCGTCGCTGACGCGACGATTGGGAAATGGCTCTACCGATTCCCGGCTTTGAAAAACCGGGCTAAAGTCAGCTTGCCGCTACGCGGCAGAATATTCATCCTCACAGTTTCAGTACTACTTATAAGGGTTTCCTAACATTCGTACAGAGTAGAAGACCATGAGCAAACAAGATACAATCAACACAGCATCGCTTAGCGAGATTGCCCTGTTTGCTGACCTCACCACACCACAGTTGGAAAAGCTCAGTGGATTGTTGCGATGCAAAACATTTCCTGCCGGAAAGACAATTATTAATGCGGAACAACCGGGCGAAGCGGTTTACTTCATTCAAAGCGGCACTGTTAAAATTCATCTGGAACAAGCTGATGGCACAGATGTTTTGATTTCCATTCTCGGTGCCGGCGATATTATTGGCGAGATGAGCTTGCTGGATAACAAAACGCGCTCAGCCAGTGTTTCGACGATTGAAACGTCAAATGTCCTGTGGATGGATCGAGCCGCTTTTCAAGAAGCCTTGCGAACCATCCCGCAGATAACCATTAATCTCAGTTGCATTCTCGCCAAGCGATTGCGCCATGCCAACGGTCTGATTCATGCTCTGGCTACCAGAGAAGTAGAAAGCCGCATCGCTTATCAAATTCTCATCTTCGCAGAACTCTACGGCAAAGCCACTGCAAACGGCGATATTTTCATCCCCATAAGACTGACGCAAGGCGATATCGCAAGCATGATTGGCGCATCCCGCGAACACACAAACAAAGTCATCGTCTCCTACAAAGAGCGCAAATATATCTCTATTGATAATAGCTATCACATCACCGTTCACAACCAGCAAGCGCTCTCCCTGCGCTGCCAATAATACCCTCAGATCAGAACCGCCGCTACCGCTGGCGGGTCAGGCTCTTGAGGCCAGGTCGCTACCACTGCGCCTCAAAACACCAAGTCGCTACCACTGTGCCTCAAACACCTGGTCGCTACTGCTCCCTGTTCTGACTTTGCGACTCCTGTGACCTATTTCACACTTCCTCTGTGAGCCGCTTCATAACGGCTTTTTTCAACTTCCTTTACTCTCTAGATGTCGTTCAGCAAAAACCCAAAGGTGATGCGCTGAATGATTCGGTGGTCATCGCTAGAACGCCGAAGAATGATGAATAGAAACAAAAATAAAAATCTTAGTTCGAATGATTCGATATAGAAGCAGAAGGGGAAACACTTTTAATGAGAACGCACAAATTATTGCAACAATTGCAAAGCCTTAGTGAAGGCACGATCTACAAAAGCGGGCGCATTCGCACCACGGTCTCCCTCGCTCCTCTCACCTTAAAGAGCCATCAGACCGCAGCCGGTACCCCCTCTAACTCACCGGCAGGAAATATATTCCTGTGTGCCCGCATTCTCTCTGGCAACGAGATCGCCGAATCGGTTGAGACGACCAACCTCCATCGTATCCCGATTCAGGCGATTGAGTAGCCTGGCACAGAGAGGCGCAGTTCGAAATCTTTGTTTGAAGAAATAAAGCTCGAAATCTGCGCCTCTCTTGTTAAGAAAATATATTTTAACCCGATGATAGTTTTTCCGCTCGTTTATCGCTTTATTAAGTGACATCTTTTGACTGAAGGGTTGGCGTAGAAACCACTTTTTGAAAACCGAACAATGAATTTCACATTCCTACATAATCAGGTGGTGACTTTGAGATGAACTTTGAATTATTACTATTCGTGAGATAAGGAAAGTATAAACCACAAAGAGTGATGAAGGGCATACAATGAAAAAAAACCATACGAACGCGCTTGCAAAAAAATCATTTGATCGTTTCACAGAAAATCAAAAACCAAAAATAATTAGACGACCTATCCATGTTGTGGTTTCCTACGTTGTGACCTTGTGTTTGCTTATCGGGCAAGTTCTTGCCTTCAACAACACAGGTTTTGGCAACCCAGTTGTAAATCAAAATCAATTGATCTCAATAGGCATTTTAAGTTTCCAAGATGAGAGCGGGACCAACATGCCGCCTGAATTCGGGCAAAAAATCGCTCAGGAATTGCATCGAAAACTCGTTCAAAACTACAAAGATGTGTTGCCACGCTTACTCAACAACGCTTCTACCACACCGAATACGATGACCGTCGAAGAACTCGCAGCAGTAGGCAAACAAAGCGGTGTGAAGTTCATCATTCGCGGCGGTTTGTTATCCGTCAACGCAGAACAGGCAGGCGGCGAAACGAAAGCGACGATTCAACTGTATGCAGACCTTGTTTCGGTTGAAACCTCTAGTCAAACGAGCGCCCGCGCTGAAGGGTTGAATACACAAAAGGGCAGTCAGGCAGCGAAGACAAGTGATTTGAGTTCAATGAATTTCTCAAGCAATGAGTTTCGCAACTCCGCCATCGGGCAAGCGCTTTCGAGCGCCATCGAACAACTCGCAACAACTATTTATCAAGGACTGACTTCGCCGCCAGCAACAACGCAAACCTATACGCCGACGGAAACAACTTCGACTGGCGATTCGACCTCTTCGCCCCAACCGGAGGCCGCGAAATCGGCTGACATTGATGAGGAATTGCAACAACTTATCGCGCAAGCCGAAGCGATTATTTCTAACCACTCGGGCGCAAGCACAGAGAGCCTCAAGTCAATTAACCAGGCTATGATGAATTTGAAAACTGCGCTCAATTCTAAAGCTCAACTTTTAGAACAGGCGAAAGATACAACTTCTGCCGATCAAGAGATATTGACACGAAAGCAAGAATTGCAAACGGCTGTTTCTGTGGCTACGCAGCAAGCATCAACGGGTGAGCCGACAACCAGTGAATCGACATCGGGTGAACAAACGACGAGTGATTCGACGTCTGGTGAACAGCAACCGAGCGGCGAAAAGAAGAACGTCATGGCAAGTATAGGCGGATATCTTGGCGAAGCGATGGGCCTCTTACAAAAGATTCAAGAGATGCGTTCCCTTTTGCGTAGCGGTAACGAAGGTAACCCCGTCTATCCAGGTGGGGATCCAAACAATCCCGGCTACCCGGCTTCGCCAATTGAGGAACCGACAGGCGAAGTTGGCGGCGTTGTCACAGATGCGGGTATTCCTGTTGAAGGCGCAACTGTATCGGACCCTGAATCGGGAGCCACTGCGATAACTGACAGCAGCGGTTTGTACTCTTTGAAAGGCGTTGCCGCAGGAAGATTGGCAAAGCTCGTCATCACCAAAGCAGGTAAGCAAGTTGGCGCAGGACAGATTGATTTGATACGTGGGCGGGCAGCTGTCGCCGATTTCGATTTGAAAGCGAAAGCGAGCGGAAATGCTTTATCATCCCTGCGAGTCGTTCCTTCAACGGTGATGGTCAACGCATTGAAAACGCAACGCGGAAACACAGGCGTTTTGAAAGGTATGATTCGTGACCCGCAAGGCAAACCCATTGCGCGAGCCTTAGTACATCTGAAAGGAATGGCAATCGCGAGAACTGATTCGCAAGGTCAGTATACATTTTTGAATGTCCCTGCCGGTTTGCATCAAATGAGCATTCAAAAGAGCGGCTTGGTCTTAAAATCTCAACAGGTGCAAGTCATTGCGAAAAAGAGCAACGAATCGCAAATTCAATATGCCGCCAGCGAACGAGCTCCGAAAGAATCAAGTAAACAATCTGTCATCGTTCGCGGTGCAGGCGCAACCCTGCGCGGCAAAATATTCGACAACGACAAAAATCCCCTGGCAGGGGTAAAGATTACCGCCCTGTTGGCATCGAGCGCAGTCTCTGTCTTGTCAGATGGAAAAGGTAAATTTGAGTTGCGCGATTTGAAACAGGGACAATACAGATTGCTAATTTCAAAAGCGGGCTTTGACAACACTACGCAGTCGGTTCAACTCGGTGAGGGCAAATCGGAAGCTCTCGATGTGCTATTGAAAAAGTCTGCTTCTCTGACAACCGCAAAAGTGATCGAAGCGCAACGCATACGCAGAGAAGAAAGCCGCACGCAGTCAAACACACCATCTCGCGTGCCGGTTGTGATTCGCCAGCCTGAATCTCTGAAAGGACAGTTGGCAGGACGAATTGTTGACGCACAAAACGGCAAGCCTCTGCCTGGTGCAGTCATTTTGTTGCAAGGTCAAGGGACAGCGAAAACGGATATTGACGGAAACTATTCGATAGCGAATCTGACGCCAGGAAACTATCGCATGAGCGTCAACAGATCAGGCTTTTCCGAGCAAGCAAAGACAACAAACATTCGCGGCGGCAATGCAACACGCGAAGATTTTTCCTTGAAAAAAGAGAGCGTGCGCATTGATACGGGAAACCTCAGAGTGCAACCTCCTGTGCAAACCAGAAGCGGTCAATTGCGTGGGCAAATTGTTGATGCAAAGACCGGGAAACCTTTGGCAGGGGCAAGCATTTCCCTTGCCAATCAACAAGGTGCCGTAACCAATCAAGCCGGAGTTTTTACAGTTAGCAATCTGCAACCCGGCAACTATCAAGTGGTCGTCAGAATGAGCGGCTACAGTGACGCAGGAGGCGTGGTAGCCGTTCGAGCTGGTGAAGTTGCGATGGCGAGTTTTCGATTGAACCCAAGAAGTGCTGCGATTCGCTTGAGATGAAAACCGTAGGCAGTAAGCAGTAGACAGTAGGCAGTATCATTGAAACGCTAAAGGATGAACAAGTAGATATTATTTGTTCATCCTTTAGCGTTTCTACTTCCAATTCCTAATGCCTTTAACCTATTTCCTACAGCCGATTGCCTCCTACTTTCTGCCTACTGCCTACTGCCTACTGCTTACTACACCATTATGTAGCCTGACGAAAGCCGCAGGCGTATCAGGTTTATCAAGCCAGTCTAGCTTGACGAGGCTGGTTTGGGACTATAAATTCAAATTGGTAGCGAATGATTCTCTTTCAATATTTAGGAGTATAAAAAATGCGTAGACTATTTTTCATCACAGCAGCTTGTTTGAGCCTTCTGGTTCTGACCTCAACAGGGTTTGCTCAACAGATTTCAGGCGACTATATCGAAACCCGCAGCGCGGATGTTTACACAGGTGCCTGTGTCGCAAACGGCGAAGTCAATCTTGCAGGTGATCAAGCCATACTGGGTTGGAAGATCGCGAAAGGCGATTGGAAAGGCGTATGCCTTGACGGGCTTAGTGTGGTCGCGGCGGTGAAAGCGAACGCTACGCTTGGCGACCCTTACACCAATCCCTATCCCGCAAAGGCTGTGTTGATTGTGGACGAGAAAGCCAGCGCAGAGCAGCGCCAGGCTTTAATCAGTTTTGCCAAAGAGATGGGCGGCGCATTATTCAATGATGTGGTTCGCGTAGAGGTCGCGCCAATCAAAATGGTCGTCAAACATGTTGGCGGTCACTTCGCCAATGTCTCTATGCACGCGGGCAACATCGCAGCTATCGAAACGCGCACCATTGGCAAGCACGATCATCTTTGTGGCAACGAAACGACTTTCTATCCGCCACTGACCGACACCATTCACGCGATGCCTGCGGTGGCGGAATTGGATCAATATACGGGCAAAGATTTAGGCGTGTCCTGGAAAATGAGCGGCAAGCGAAGCGCCTTTGTCGGCAGTTTTTCAAAATAGTTTTTGCCTGCGAAGACAATTTCAATAGCCCGACTGTGAAGGCGGACGTTTGCGGAAAAGCCGATAACGACCGCCTTCACGCTTGGGCAACTGTTTTCAAAGGCAACAGATTGCAGATCTCGCGACATCCTAGGGCTTCGGCTCAACGCTGTTCGGGGCCGTGGCCTTTTTTTCCGGACTCGTTCTGTACGATGCCGCGGGCATCCGGCAGGCCGCCGGGCGCCAGGCCCAACTGATGAATCAGATGCTGGACGATCTGAAGGCCCATCATTCGATCCAGAGCGAGCGTCTCATCGAGCTGCTCGGCCACACGGCTCTGGAAGTGGCGGTAGGCGCATTGTATGGCATCGCGTTGGCGCTGATGCTGTATCCGTGAAGGAGGATTAGTTGGCGTTACTCGATAGAATCAAGGACCCGCGCGATCTCCGAAAGCTCGACGAGGCCGAGCTGCTGGAGGTGACCCGGGAGGTGCGCGAGCGGATGGTCGATGTGGTGAGCCGGG
>JANMSG010000422.1:0-18528 GCA_031389065.1 Acidobacteriota bacterium
GTCCGCGCTCCCAGTCGCATTCATTTGAAGATCATATTATTGTGCGAGTGGTAAAGAAATGGTAGGACTCATGAAAAATATAGTCGTAATCGGAGCCCAGTGGGGCGATGAAGGCAAGGGCAAAATTGTTGACATACTGGCGCCGCACTTTGACATCGTGGCGCGTTATCAGGGCGGGCATAACGCGGGGCACACAGTTTTCATAGGTGAAAGAAAATTTGTCCTGCACCTGATTCCTTCGGGCATTCTTCAAGATGATTGCCTTTGCGTAATCGGCAACGGCGTTGTCGTAAGCCCGCAAGCCTTCAACACGGAAGTTGACGATCTTCTCCAACTTGGCATCGAAGCCGTCGGTCGTTTATTCATCTCTGACCGAGCGCATTTGATTTTGCCTTATCATAGCGCGCTAGACCGCGCCAGAGAAACCAAGCTTGGCGCTCACGGCGTCGGCACTACCTTACGGGGCATTGGCCCGACCTATGAAAACAAAGCCGCCCGCACAGGAGTTCGCGCAGGCGATTTGCTTCACCCCGATTTTCTCAGAGAAAGGATTGGTGTCAATGTCGAAGCCGCAAACCGTGAGATCGCTGCAAGCGGTGGCGAATTGCTCAACGCCGAACAGATGATTGATGAGTTTATGCAGGAAGCCTTGAAACTCGCGCCATACGTTACCGATACAGCAACGATGTTGAATAAGGCTGTGCGCGAAGGCAAAGCCATACTGCTTGAGGGCGCGCAAGGCACCATGCTTGATCTGGATTTCGGCACCTATCCGTTTGTTACTTCGTCGAGCGCAACGGCAGGAGGCGCGGCAACCGGAACCGGGCTGGCGCCGAAGTTGATAAGCGGCGCAATCGGCATCGCCAAAGCGTACACGACACGAGTTGGCAGCGGTCCCTTTCCCACAGAACTAGAAGACGAAGATGGCAAACTGTTGCGCGAGAAAGGGCAGGAATACGGCGCATCCACAGGGCGTCCGCGCCGCACAGGTTGGTTCGACGCCGTAGTCGTCCGCTACTCGGCGATGTTGAATGGACTCGATACCTTGGCTTTGACCAAGCTTGATGTGCTTGATGATTTCGACGAGATAAAGATTTGCACAGCGTATAACTATCGCGGCGAAATCTTACGAGATATTCCTTATGGCGCGAATGTTCTGGACGAATGCGAACCGATTTACGAAACCATGAAAGGTTGGAAGACGAGCACCGTTGGGATCACCAATTACGAAGAACTGCCGCAAGCCGCTAAAGATTACGTAGCGCGGTTGGAAGCGCTTTGCGAAACGCCCGCAGGAATCATTTCAACCGGTCCCGAACGCTCAGAGACCATCATCCGCGAGGGTTCCGCTTTCAGTGAATGGATGAAATGAATAAAATGGCGGCAGATATTCGCCTGCCGCCAATCTCACGACTCTCTCTTGTCAATCAATCGCCGCTGATGTAAAGCGTATAAGCCATCTTGGCTAACGTCCATATACGCCCCCACTCGAAACGTCCTGTCTTGGCGTCTGTCAGGGAATCCCAAGCCATCTGTCGCAACTGTGCCGTGTCGCGTTTGAATAAAAACTCTTTCACGTAAGGCTTGGCCACTTCAAAGAAATTAAACTCCGGATTCATGACGATGCTCACCCCTTCGAGCGTCATCAAGGCGCGTATCAAATAAGAAAATTCTGACGGCGTCGTAATCGGATGCGCATAAACGACTGGCGCTAAATCGTAGGTCAGCTCTTTGAAGCGCACCTCTTTTAATTTCAAATTCAATTTGCGTTTCATTACATCCGCGACAATCACGCGAATCGCTTCGACATTGGCTTCGGGCTTTAAAAAACCCAAATCAATCATATCGTCAACCAAGCCGTTGACATCGCGGTTATAAAGATGAAAAAAGGCTGCAATAATCTTGCGCTGTAACTCCTCAGAAACGTGCCCGACCATGCCGAAATCGAATATAGCCAACCTACCATCGCGCATCACCAGGAGATTCCCCGGATGCGGGTCTGCATGAAAGAAGCCATCTTCAAATAATTGCTTGAAGTAGGAACGATAGATCAATTCATTGATTCGTCTGGGGCTGTGACCGGCTGCTTCCAGGGTTATTAAATCGGTTACTTTCGTCCCAGTTATAAATTCCATCACCAGCACGCGACCTGCTGAATGCTCGCGAAAAATGCGCGGCACATAGATGTCTGTCCACTCGCGGAAATTGCGTTTGAACTCCTCAGAGTTGGAAGCCTCGCGCCGATAATCCATCTCTTCGTGAATCACACGCTCGAATTCATCAATCGCCCCCAACCAATCTGTGCCAGGCAACAAACGCGGGTGACGCGCCAGGAAACGCCCTATCCAGCGAAGCAATTCAAGGTCAAAGGCTACAGCCTCTGCAAGATTCGGACGTTGAACTTTAACGGCTACCTCTTCACCCGTGTGAAGCGTGGCGCGATAGACTTGACCGAGACTTGCCGAAGCGACGGGCGCTTCAGTGATTTGCGCGAATATTTCTTTGACGCTACGCCCCAACTCTTCTTCTACAATTGACATTGCCTGTTTCGTAGGGAAAGCCGGGACGTTATCTTGAAGTTTGCTGAGTTCGTCTACATATTCGATAGGCAGAAGGTCTGCGCGTGTACCTAACATCTGCCCTACTTTGATAAAGGTAGGTCCCAATCGGATTAAACGTTCGCGTAAACGCTCTGCTTGTAGTCTTAATTTCTGTTCGCGTTTATTTTTTTCTTTGCCGAAAAAATTCCTTGAATCCAAATAGACGAACACAGCAAATAGCAAGAGCGTCCAGGTAACATAGAGTCTGCGGAATAAACGATTCGGTTTTTTAACATTGCTCACACAGTCTATTCTAGCCAGCCGATTGGCGTGACTCAATACATATTGCGGATTGCAAGGTTACAATGTCATTGAAATGCTCACTGGGAGCGCGGACAAAAATGTCTGCGCTCCCTGTGAGGAATGCTTTTGAACTCAATGCCAAATCAGGAAACGCATATTTCATCACTCACTTTTTGCGCTTCCCTTCCACATCGAAAACTTCGAGAGCGCCAAGCGTCACAAGCGATTTTCGCAACTTCGCCGCCTCGCCTACGACAACGATTGTCGCAGTATCTGTCCTGATGTATTTGCGAGCCACTGCTTGAACCTGCTCTGCTGTGACCGCTTCAATTCGCTGACGATATTTTTCCAGGGAATCCGGCGCGAGCCTCAACATACGCGTTTGCACGATTGCATTCGTCACGCCGCCTTGCGTCGAAAGCGATAGCGAAAACCCGCCGTTCAAATAATTCTTGGCGTTTCGCAAATCTTTCTCTGTGACTTTTTCATTACGTATGCGCTCGAACTCCAAAAGCATCTCGCGAATCGCCGGCAGAGTCATTTCGGTTCGCGTTTGCGAGGTGCCGAAAAACGTTCCGCTCATTCGTTGCGCGCGCGTCGAACTTGAGACATCATACGTGTAACCCTTTTTCTCTCGAAGATTCAAAAAGAGTCTTGAGCCTGTGCCATCGCCCAAAATTGCGTTGGCAAGGAGCAGAGCAAAGTAATCCTCATTGGAACGCGCCAGCGCCAGATTGCCTATGCGAAAATCTGCCTGTTCGGAGCCCGGTCGGTCTATCAAAAAAATGCGCCGTTTGGTTTGCTCCGGCATCACAAGAATTTTTTCTGTGGCATTGGATGAAGCTTTCCATTCGCCGAACATTGCACGAAGTTTCGCTTCAATTTTTGCTGCATCAAAATCGCCTGTGATGACCAGCGTTGAACCGGCAGGTGTGTAATTCGCCTGGTAAAAACTTTCGATTTTCGCTCTGTCTAAACCAGCCACGGCTTCAGGCGTAGGCGCAGTGATGGCGTAAGGGTGCGAACCATAAACGGCAAAATTGAATCGTTCGCTCACCAGAAACGAAGGCTCCTGGCGTTGAACGGTCAGCGCTTCAACGCGATTCTTTTTATAGAGCGCGACTTCCATTTCAGGAAACGCCGGACGCAAAATCACATCGCCAAACAGATCAAGCATAGGCTCCAGGTTTTCTGAAACGACCGAGGCAGAGACTTCCGTGTAGTCGTCGTTTGCTGAAGCAGTAAGTTGACCGCCGAGCGTTTCAATCTCGCGCGCCAGTTGTTCGCTGGAACGATTCCCCGCACCGTCAGTCAAAAGCGAAGCCGTCGCTTCGGCAAGCCCTGTTTGATTTGCGGGGTCGTTGGCTCCTCCCACAGCAATGCCCAAAGTCATGGTCACCATCGGCACGCGATGATTTTCAATCAAGACGAGCGTCAGTCCGTTGTCGAGTTTCACCTCGCGCAAAGCAGGAAGTTGAAAAGGGCTTGCAGGCGCAGGCTTAGGCGGTTGTTTGCGCCAAGCTTCATGATTTTGCGTCTGGTTTTGGCGTTGTGAACCAGACGCACGATTGCGGTTTGCCTGTGCTGCGGCTTCCGAATGAATTGCACTTGAAGCCAGAAGAAACGCCACAATCAAGATAGAGAGAAAAAAATTGAAGTTTGTTTTGTTTGCCATTTCTTATGAAAAGTAAGCAAAGGATTAAGCTGCGGTAAGCTCCGCATCTTGTCGAACTTCAGGCGGATGAAATGCTAAAACGATGTCTTCTTTCGACACCCCCGCATCAAGCAATTCTCTGGCAACTCCATACTCTGTGCCATCGCGTTGAATCCAAATCTTGCCATCAATAATATCAATGTGGATCAGGCTGCCATGAACGCGCTTGCCGCTTGCTTCCCAACCAATAAGCATCAACAAATAGCGGTCTGCCTGGCGGTCAAAAAATGTCTCAAAGGTTATCTCACCATCGGCGTAAGGCACCACCGTATGAGCGACAATAATTTTTTGAATCAGTTGACGATAATGTTCTAGTCTATCCATTTGATTATCTTAGGACTTACGCAAGAAATGTACAGGTAACTGCCCGGTCTGCTGATGTCTTGATTCGCAAATCGTTTGGTGATCTCCAAAAACTGCGTTAACCAAATCAACCGCAGGTTGGACAACCTACGGTACATCACCCGCGTACGTCCTATCTTTATTCCAACGGCAATCTGCCGCCCTCTTCTCAGCCGTCAGCAAACGCTCTGCGGCTAAATCAACATACATATCTTTGCCGCCAAAGCGCAATCGCAAAGGGTCATCGGTAATCGTCCAACCGTCTTTGATGAGCGCATTTTGGCGCTCTGGTGATATTTATCGCGTGCAGGCATAAATCCTTCTCTCCGTTCTTACCTGTCAATCCTATACAAAACTACTCTGCGGGCAATATCGTAATTGAACATTGCAAGGTAAAGCTGTTAGTTGTGCGTTCTCACAAGGCGGAAGCCGAGAACGCTGAAGCGACCGCTGGACGAGTCTCCGCCGCGTCTCGCTGACCGCAAGCTCTCCACGGTGTAGAACCAACTGCCGCCACGTCTCACCCGGCGCGAACCTGTATCCGGTCCCGTCGGATTCGCGCTCGGACTCTGCCTATAGTAATTCGCGGAATACCAATCGCTGCACCATTCCCACACGTTCCCGTGCATATCGTACAATCCCCAGGCGTTTGCCTTCTTCGTTCCTACCGGATGCGTTTTACTGCCGGAGTTGCTACTGCACCAGGCTATCTCATTCAAGTTCCCCGCATATGCTGCCGTTGTTCCGCCACGACACGCATATTCCCATTCTGCCTCTGTCGGCAAACGATAAGTTTTCCCCGTCGCGCGTAACACCCGCTCGCAAAATTCAACCGCTTCTTCCCAACTCACTTGCTCAATCGGCAAGTCATCGCCTTTGAAATTCGACGGGTCAGCATTTAAGTCAATCTTCACCTTTGATAAACCCGCCACCGCTCGCCACTGCTCTTGCGTCACTTCGTACTTGCCCATGTAAAACGGCGACACGGTTACTTGATGTTGCGGTCCTTCATCACCATCACGGCCAGCCTCATTATTCGGCGACCCCATCTTAAACGCGCCGCCCTTTATCTCTACCATCTGCGACTCAATTTGCTTGATGATTTCTGATGAAGAGTTTGTTGATACAGGGTTTGTTGGTGAATTTGTATTTTCAGATTTGTTGTTAATAATCATCGCCGTCAGCACAATCATCGCGACCAACACAACTCCGCCAATCAACAACAAGCGTTTCGATTTCCCAACGGGTCGCGGCTCACTTGGAATTGTTGAAGGTGGCTTTGGATCTTCAATTCTCTCTTTGTCTTCCATGATTTTTAGTATCCTTTTCTCTTAGAATTATTGAAGGTGGCGACTGCTATTCAAGCTGCCGCCGTTTGCGTCGTGTTCTTCAACAAGCCAGACCTCGCCGAACGCGCCTTTGCCGAGTTTGCGAATCAGCGTGTAGGGTCCGATTTTGTCTCCCGAACGAAGCATCCGCGCGCCTCCTCATTGTTTCGTAGTACCGCTTTTAAGCGGAAGAGTCTGCATCTCACAACTTCCGCTTATTGTTTATTGAAGAAATAATCATACAAGGTTAGCCTGCGTAGCAGGCGACAGCATACAGCCCCGTGCGTCAGCGCGGGGTAGGTAAGCAAGGCATTTTTCATGAGCCCGCGAAGCGGGTGATAGAACTGGCGATTGATGGTCTATCACCCGCTTCGCGGGCTCCGATAAACGGTTGCGACTCTTTACCCAGGGTTGCGCTACGCTTCACCCTGGGCTTTATGCTTGCGCCCGCTTCGCGGGCTTGGCAGATTATTTATTTAAAGAACATAAAGCGGTACTACGAAACCTTATTCTAAAATCCTACATTATTGCGTGCTTCTCACTTCTTTGCTGTAGGCTTGATATACAACACTGTGCGATTGGCTGTGCCGAAATACTTGCGCGCCGCTTCTTTTACCTGTTCAGGCGTGACTGCCAGATAACGGTCTAACTCTGTATTTATCAACGAAGGGTCGCCGTCAAACAGAGTAAACTCTGCAAGCATAGTAGCGCGACCCAAAGCGGTTTGCAGGCTGGCGTATTCGCCGTCTTCGCTGTCGCCTAAAAATTGCCCGAGCCGGTATTGATTTTTTATCTTATTCAATTCTTCTACAGATACGCTGGTGTTTTTCACGCGCTCGAATTCCGCTTCGATGATCGCTTGTACGTCTTCCGACTTCGTCTCTTGTTTATTAATCGAAAAGATGGTGAGTGCGCTGGGACCGCGTCGCTCGTCCATCATTGCTTGCAATTCCAGCGATACGGCTTTCTCTTTCACAAGTTTTTGATAAAGCCTTGCGCTTGTGCCATCAAACAAAATCGCTTTGAGAATGGCTATCGCGTACCAATCGCGTGAACGCCTTTCAGGAAGTTTCCAAGCCATAGCAATCGCCGGTGTTTTGGCTTGCGCGTCTTCGACAACCTCTTTTTGCCTGACGACTTCAAAAGGCTCTGATACATCAACAGCGGGCGGCGTTTTTTGTCGCGGAATCGCAGCGAAATATTTACGCACAAGCGCTTCGGCTTGTGCCGAATCAATATCGCCGGCAATCACCAGCACAGCATTGTTCGGCGCGTAATAAGTATTGAAAAAGTCTTTGACGTCTTTGATGGTTGCAGCATCGAGGTCTGCCATAGAGCCTATAGCCGGATGGGCATTCGCCCAGTTTTTAAAAATCGCTTCATCCATTTTGGTGAGCGCGGGCCAATAGGCTTGATTATCAATGCTCAACCGCTTCTCTTCTTTCACAGCCTCTTTTTGATTTTTCAAATTCACTGCGGTAATTTTTAATGACCGCATTCTATCCGACTCCAACCACAAGGCAAGCTCCAGTTGATTCGACGGCAAAAACTCGTAGTAATTCGTGAAGTCCGTATGCGTCGAACCGTTCATGGTGCCGCCGTTGTTTTCAATATACTGGAAGTGCTGAGCCTTGCCTACATTCTCCGAGCCTTGAAACATCATGTGTTCAAAGAGATGCGCGAAACCCGAACGCCCTTTGACTTCATTGCGTGAGCCTACGTCGTAATAAACCGCAACCGCGATCACAGGGGCAGAATGGTCTTCCGACAAAACCACGCGCAAACCGTTGTCTAGTTGGAACTGTTTAACCGGAACATTGAACGCTTGCGCTTGTGCGGTTTGTAGAAGGGTGTTGAAAGTGAACGCAGTGAATAGCGTGATGATGAAAAACTTTTTCAATAGCATTTCGTCAGTACCTTTTTTCAAATGCTTCCATTATTATTTCCGCTCGCCGAATGAACAAGGCGACTTCACATATCATGCGAAACTCCTTATTCAAAAGCAGCAAACCGATTATCGGGATGATTCACCTTGGCGCTCTGCCCGGCACACCCGCTAATCATCAAAGCGTCGCTGAGTTAATAACGAACGCTGTCGGCGAAGCGATCACTTATAGAGATTGCGGCGTTGATGGCATCATCATAGAAAATATGCACGACGTTCCGTATTTGCGCGGCACAGTTGGTCCCGAAATCGTCGCTGCGATGACCAGGATTGGGCAAGCAGTAAAGAGTGAAAGCAAATTGCCCGTCGGAGTTCAAATTCTTGCCGGCGCAAACATCGAAGCAATGGCTGTAGCGCACGCTGCCGATTTGGATTTTGTAAGAGTTGAAGGTTACGTCTTCGCACACATTGCTGATGAAGGCTTGATTCAGTCATCGGCGGCGAAACTCTTACGCTATCGCAAACAGATTGGCGCAGAGCGTGTAGAGGTCTGGGCAGACGTCAAGAAGAAGCATTCGGCTCACGCCATCACATCAGATATTTCTCTTGGGGCAACTGCCGAAACCGTCGAATTCATGCGCGGCGACGCGGTTATTGTTACAGGCAATGTCACGGGCGACGCGCCACAGATTACCGACGTGCGCGAAGCCAAAGCGCATTGTCATTTGCCGATAATCTTAGGCTCCGGCGTTGATACAAACAACATTGCAGATTTTTATCCCATCACAGATGGCTTCATCATCGGCTCGGCATTCAAAAAAGACGGGCATTGGATCAACGGCGTTGATAAACAGAGAGTGAAGCGATTGATGAAAGTTGTTAAACAACTGCATGTTTGATGTTGTTTGGCTCGACCAGAAGGAGTCTCTATCCAATCTTTTCAAATACCGCTTTTAGGATCGACTTTGAGCAATCAAAGATTCAATTGCTTTCTGTGTTTCTTCTAACGCGAATATCTCTTTTAACTTCTCAACAAATTCTTCTTCTGTTTTGATAGTAGGTCTGATTAGGCGGAGTCTATGCTTGGCATCTGATGTCATCATTCCCTTTAAGCTCTTACTATCAATTACATCAACAAATATTTTCAGAGGATACCAGTCCATAATTCCATGCTGAACCCTGAACAATAAATACTTGTAAAAATCCAATGCTGGTGCTACCAAATAAAATGAATGCTCCAACAGTTTTTCTTGAGAAGATTCCTCAATGTCTTTAACCCTCTTTGTTTCTATCTGTCCTTCTACAATATTTTTTGTTTTCTTTCCTAAAAGCGAGGCTTGTTGTCTCAGAATAGTCACAGGCGCAATTTTCTTAATTTTTGTGTTTATGTTTTCGGGCCACAAATCCACAATTTGAGTTGACATTACTATCTCCTTTCGTCAAACGCTTAATTTGAAAAGGATTGGCAAGTGATCTGAAATAGACTTTCTTGGCAAACCTCCTTTAGTTAAAAAACTCTCTTTTCCGTCTTCGCTGAGAATCCTCAAATCTTCATCTTGGAACATCGGTAACAAATCAGGGCGAATTAGAACTTGGTCAAATATGTTCCAGAAAATAGTATCATACCTTCCAGACCCCTTGTGATAATAAGTTCCCGCACACTCATCATTCGCATCACCGAAGTGACTCCACATAGGATTGTAGAAGAACGGATAGTATTCCTGTCTAACCTTTCTTTGCTTTTTTAAAGCTATGTGACGGCTCATAACAGCATGAAGGCCATCAGCAACAATTAATCCCTGTTCAAAAGGATTCATGTTTAAGTCACCCACAAGTATTGTGTTGGAGTGTCCGACATCTTCCTCAATGTTGCGAATTTTTCTAGCCAATTTTGTACAATCAGAGCTTTGACTTACTGACGAATGATGAAGTTTGCTGATGGAATGAGTTGCTATCAACAAGACATCCGTTTTATTTCTCAGTATCAAACGACGGACAGCTAATTTTTCACCTTCATGCTTTGATATAGTCGTTATAGCCTTTCTTGAAAGCCTTGTGTAGATGACAACATTTTTATACGCGCTTTCGGTAAGATGAAATTGAACATCTTCTCCTGAGTTCAGCGCCTCTAGCACAGCCGTTAATCTTCCGCATTCAACTAATATCAAGACATCAACTTCATGCAAAGTCGCCAAGTTAGCAATGATTTTTTCTACAGGCTTTTGATTGATGTTCCAGAAAAGAAATGTTGTCATCGTTCTATGTGCCCTCTTCTCACATTTTCAAATCACACCCAATTGTTTACCGACTTTGTTGAATGCTGCAAGAGCGCGGTCTAAATCTTCGCGGGTATGCGCGGAGGAAAGTTGTGTTCGAAGTCGCGCTTCACCTTTCGGCACCACCGGGTACCACAAGCCTTTGATGTAGACGCCTGCTTTCAAAAGCTCCTGGCTCATGTCTTGCGCGACTGCCGCTTCGCCTAACATCACAGGCACAATCGGGTGATTACCTTCAATGATCGTGAATCCTAAATTGACGATTTCACGGCGAAAATATGCAGTGTTCTCTTGCAGTTGATTGACGATCGCAGGGTCGTTTTCAATTAAATCAATCGCTGCGATTGAACCCGCGACAACAGACGGCGGCATGGTGTTTGAAAAGGTGTACGGGCGAGATTTTTGTCTGAGGAATTCGATCAACTCTTTGCGCCCTGCGATGAAGCCGCCGGACGCTCCGCCTAAGGCTTTACCAAATGTGCCTGTGATGACATCTATCTCGCCAAAGACATTTTGTTCTTCGGGAGTACCTCTGCCGGTCTTGCCCATTACGCCAGTCGAGTGCGAGTCGTCAACTACCAACAACGCATTGTTTTCTCGCGCAATCGCGACCAACTCCGGCAGATGCGCAAGCTCGCCTTCCATAGAAAAGACGCCGTCCGTGACAATGATTTTAATGCGAAAATTTTTATCGCGGTCTTCCAAAAGCATCTGTTTCAAATGCTCCAGGTCGTTGTGCCGGTAAGGGCGCGACACCGTCGGTTTGGCAATGGCTTTGCACAGACGTATGCCATCAATGATGCTGGCGTGATTCAATTGGTCACTGTAGATCGCGTCTTGATACTCGGTTTGCCCGAAATCGTTTGCCAACAACGCTGAAAAAAATGCTTCGTTTGCGGCAAAGCAAGAACTATGAAGTATCGAAGTTTCGCAGCCGACAAAACTGGCGATGCGGCGTTCGAGATCAAAGTGAATCGGCTCGGTGCCGCACAAAAACCTTACGGAAGCCATACCGTAACCCCATTCATCGAGCGCACGATGCGCCGCTTCTTTGACTTTTGGATGATTCGCCAAACCAAGATAATTATTCGACGCCAGCATCACGACGTTTTGATGGTCAACGGTGACAGTACCGCCTTGCTCGCTTTCGAGCGGCACTTCGTATTTGAAAGTCTTTGCTTCTTTAATCTTTTCGAGTTCATTATCAAGAGTGCTGTAAATTTCATTGATGTTCATTTCGTTCTCCTTGAAGAGTTTTGGAATAATAAAAGCGTGATGCGGAATTATAGTTTGTCAGAAGCGATTTTTGTAATGAGCATGAGACAATCCAAGCAAAGGAACATTGAAAAATGAAAATTATTTCTGTCAACGTAGGGCTGCCACGTGAAGTCGTCTGGAAAGGTCGCAAGGTCACGACAGGCATTTTCAAAGAGCCTGTTGAAGGCGCGGTTAAAGTTCGCGGCTTCAACCTGGATGGCGACCGGCAAGCCGATTTAAGTGTTCACGGCGGACGCGACAAAGCCGTGTATGCTTATGCGTCGGAGCATTACGATTATTGGCGAAAAGAATTGCCTGAGATGAATCTGCCGTTCGGAATGTTCGGAGAAAATTTAACCACGCAAGGCTTGTTTGAAAACCAGGTCAATATCGGTGACCGCATGCGTATCGGCTCGGTCTTGTTTGAAGTCACAGAGCCACGAATGCCTTGCTACAAACTCGCGCTCAAGTTCGGGCGCGATGACATCATCAAGCGATTCCTGGAAAGCGAACGCTCAGGAATCTATTTCGCCGTGTTGGAAGAAGGTGAAGTCAAAGCAGGTGATGCGATTGAATTTATCAGTCATGATGAAAACAGAGTCACAGTCACGGACATTGCGCGTCTCTACACCAGCGAGAAAGGGAACCTCGATTTGCTGCGCCGCGCAATAAAAGTCGAAGCCTTGCCGGAAAGCTGGCGCGAGTATTTGCTTGAGAAAGTAGGCAGTAAGCAGTAGGCAGTAGGCAGTTTCTAGAAGACACGGGCAGAATTTTAGTCAATCAATAATTTGTTTATGGCATAACAGTTAAAATTACAAACTGCCTACTGCCTACTGCTTACTGTCTACTGTTAAGCTTCTTCTTCGTCTCGCTGATGCTGTAATCGAGCCAGCCGCGTTCGTTGGTGTTGCTGCATTTTGTGACCAACAATTCTAGAGCTTTCAGCCTGGTTTCAAGGGCTTTTCGATTCGTCGGTTCACTGGTTAAAACCATGTCCGTCAAATGTAAAGACTCCACAGCATTGCCTGCCACGAGCTTTTCCTGAGCGAGTTTTGTTATCGCGTCTACGCCGCCAGCGAGTTTAACGATATCTGCATAAACGGAAGACACGGGCTTTTCATACATCGTCGCAGGGTTCATATCGAAGTACCCTGCATAGCCGTCGTAAATGCCGCGAATTGACCATGACAATTTTCCGTACGTTTCACCAATGTTTAATGCGGGCGGCAATTTGATTTCATTCATCAAAGTGAAAACGTCTTTGCCAGCGTTCATTCCCTTCACTGTTTCGTCGTGGACGTATTGAATGGCGTCGCGGTAGCGCGTCAACTGCCTGGTGATTTCGGCGTTTCCGACAATCGCTCTGCCGTGACTTGGGATGACCAGCTCAGGTTTGAGCGCCAGGACTTTGTTCAAAGAGTTTGTGTAATCTAAAGCCCATCGTGGTTGGGTGCCGCGTAGTGTGTAGATGTTCGGAAACGAACCGTAAAAGTTATCGCCGGTGAATGCGGCTTTGTATTTCGGAATCCAAACCGTCAAGTGGTCAGGCGTTTCGCCGGGCGTATGAAAAACTTCAAACTTGACGCCGCCCAAAGTGAATTCGTATTTGTCATCGAACAATACATTTGGGGCAATCTTCGCGCCGTAATTGCCAGCCCATTCATTTACGGCGGGGCGCGGTAGAGAGAATTGCGCCGAGTTACGCAGAGCAAAAAACCCTGCAAGCCTTGTTTGATAATGTAGGAACTCAGCGAAATTTTTCTGCGCGATGATCTTCGTATCCGGCTCTTTCCACAAAGCGATGCCGCCCGTGTGATCGCCGTGTCCGTGCGTCAAGATGATGTACTTGACTGGCGCTGGGCTTACGGCTTTCAATAATTTGACGTGTTGCGGAGCGCGGTTAGCAATCGAAGTGTCTATGATGACGTTGCCATCCGAAGTCGTCACCAGAAAGGTATTGCCGAAACCAATGGCTTGATAAATCGCTTCATTGATTTTGAGCGCGGTCTTTTGGTCTGCCCCCTCGCGTACAAGGGTGACAGGGTTTTCCGGCATCTGCGTTTGTTGCGAGCGCACTTCTACAGATTGCACCATAAAAAGAAAACCTATCAAACCAACGCATAGCCAATGCTTTGAATGTCTCATTTTGTATTCACCTGTATTCAGAATATTTTCTGCCTGCTCACGAAAGCTTTATGCAGACACCTTTGCAAAGAGAAGAAGTGTTTTCAGCCCACGAAGTGGGCGATAGCATAAAGCCCTGTGCGTAAGCGCAGGGTAGGCGCAGATGTAGAGGTTTTCTAGCCCGTGAAACGGGCGACAGATATTTAGAGCGGAATCTCTATCGCCCGCTCCGCGGGCTACCTGGTTATTGCGATTTGCTGACCCAGGGTTGCGCTACGCTCCACCCTGGGCTTTATGCTATCGCCCGCTCCGCGGGCTAAGTCTAGGCTTTCGTTTCGGCATCCGGCACGAGCAAAAGTTTGACGGCTTTGTGTGTGCGGACGCGCTCAAAGCCTTGTTCAAAATTTGCCAGCGACACGGTTTCGCGTTCAATGATTTGTTCCAGCCTGGCTTTCAATCCCGTGCTCTCGGTCGCCAGCATATCCAACATCGCGTACCAGGTTTCAAACATTCTGCGTCCAAAAATGCCTTTCAAGGTCACACCTTTCCACACTGCGTATTTACCGAAATCAAACGAGCGCAGAGGTCTTGCAGGAATGCCTAGCAACAAAATCTCGCCGCCGTTTTTCACCAAAGCCCCGGCGTCGTTGTACGCGCCTTCGGCTCCACTCATCTCTAAAATTACATCTATGCCGCCGCCATGTTCGTTACGCGCTCTTTCAAATAATTCACGTTTTTGACCGGGGGCGGCTTCTTCGTTGGTGTCGAAACAGAAATCGGCTCCGAGTTGTCGCGCTGTTTCAAATCTATGCGCCAGGTGTTCGGCGCTGAAACCGCCATTCGGATTCGAATAGTCTGTAATATAGATTCTTGCCGCGCCCAGCGTTCGCGCTACGGCGGCAGCCATCAAACCTTGCGCGCCGCAGCCTAAAATCGCTACGGTCTTTCCGGCAACATCGCCTTCCATAACCGTGTGAACACCGTTGCCCAGTGCGTCAAGGAAAGCACCAAAGCGCGGCGGTATGACTTCGCGCCCGCCAAAGCGTTCGAGGTTGACGATATTGGTTGCAGGGACGACCACATAATCGGCAAAGGCGCCATCCATATGAACGCCTTTGACGCGAATGTTCATGCAGATGTGGGCATTGCCGCAACGACATTGCTGGCAATGTCCGCAGGCGATGTGCATTTCGCTGGTCACATAATCGCCAACCTGCACAAGTCCCGGATCAACGTCTTCACCAAGTTCCACGACTTCGCCGCAAAATTCATGACCGACAACAATGGGTTGATAGCTGTTGACGTCGCCGCCATTGTGAATGAGCATTTCATCGCGCATCCCTTGCCGCGAAGTGATTTGATAAATGCTCTGGTCAGTGCCACAAATCGAAGCGGCGGTCACTTTAATTTTGACATCGAAGTGACCGACTGCCGGTTCGACCTGGTCTGTGACGTATTGCAATCCGTCTTCGAGCAGGCTCTGTTTTTTTAGCGCTTGCATTTTTCGTTCTCCATAAAAAAGTAAGCGCAAGCCTTATGAGCTTGCGCCTTGTAGAATGAATTTACGATAGCTTGGTAATGGTTTCTCTAATCTTTTTCGGCAATTTTGCAAAAACCATATCGTAAGAATTTTTGACTAAACTTTTAATCTCCGCATCGCTCAACGCATTCAGCCTTTCCAGCGTCACCCATTTATTACGAGCCATATAAGGCGCGGGAATGATGCCTTCCAACTCTATCAACTCGTCAAATTTTTCAGGTGTACACTTGAAGGATAGACGAGTGGGCGAAATTTCCAAACTGGCTACGGCGAAAATCTTGCCGCTGATACGAAACAACAAATCGTTGTCCCATTGAATGCCTTCCGTCGCTTGCGGCAAGGAAAGACAGTATGCGCGAATTGTTTCAATGTCCATAGGCTTTTCCATCCTGCAAGCGCTTTGAATGATTCTCAAGGAATGAGCAGCACTTTGCCGGTGGTCTTTCTGCCTTCTAGTTGGCGATGCGCTTCTGCGGCTTGAGCAAGTGGAAATGTTTTTTCGATTCGCAGTTTCAATTCGCCCGATGCGACCCAATTTAAAACATCGCCGGCTCTCCACGCTAATTCTTCGCGTGTTGCGGTGTAGTGAACCAGGCTGGGGCGCGACAAAAACACGGAGCCTTGTTGAGCTAAGAGTGCCGGATTGAAAGGTTCAACAGGCCCGCTTGATTGACCGAATAGAGCAAGCATTCCGCGCGGCGCAAGGCATTTCAAGCTCTTCAGAAAAGTTGTTTTGCCAACCGAATCATAAACCACCTGCACTCCTTTACCCTCCGTGATGCGTTTCATTTCTTGCTCGAAGTCTTGTTCCGTGTAAAGAATTATTTCGTCTGCGCCAGCTTCTCTTGCAAGCTCTGCTTTCGCCTGGGTCGAAACCGTACCGATAACACGCGCCCCTATGCGCTTCGCCATTTGAATCAACAACAGCCCTACACCGCCAGCCGCCGCGTGAACGAGCGCAGCCTCGCCACTCTTGAGCGCATAGGTCGAAGTGACCAGGTAATGCGCCGTCATGCCTTGCAACATTGCGGCAGCCGCACTCTGTTCATCAATATTTTCAGGAAGTTTTATCAAGCGTTCCACAGGCGCTGTTGCGTATTCGGCATAAGAACCGATATTGCTCGCGTAAGCCACGCGGTCGCCCGCTGCCAAATCGGCAACACCTTCGCCAACCTCTATAACGGTTCCGGCGGCTTCGAGTCCCAGAGTGAACGGAAGCGGCAGAGGGTAAAGCCCCGTGCGATGATAGACATCAATAAAGTTCAAGCCTATCGCACCGATCTTCACCAACGCTTCCCCTGCGTTCGGAGTTGGCGTTTCTATTTCTTTATACTGTAAAACTTCATCGCTGCCGTATTGCTCAACTACGATTGCTTTCATTTTTTAGTCCTTTGTCCTTTGTCCTTTGTCCTTTGTTATTGGTCATAGCAAATACGCCGCTAATAACCAGTGACAAAGGACCAGGGACTAGGGACTATTTTATGATCGGTGTAACAGTGACTTTCCTAAACCAGACTTTGCCGTGATCGCCTTGTAGCATAATCGGTCCAGGCTTGCCTTCTTCCACATCGAGCGCGCCGCCCGTGAGTCCGTCAATTACTTGATTGTCATGAATTTTCTGTCCGTTCAAAAAAACCGTGACGTGATTGCCGACAATCGTCGCTTCCATCATCTGCCATTCACCCGCAGGTTTGCTGGCGTTGGTCTTCGGGGGGATGCGGCTGTATATGCTCATGTGTCCGTGCCTCTCAGGCTCTTTGCCGTGATCATCCAGGACTTGCAATTCATAACGCCCGCGCAAATAGATGCCGCTGTTGCTCTTTGGTTCAAGCTTGTATTCGGCTTGGATCTTGAAATCTTTGAAGGTTTGCTTTGAAACTAAATTGTTGGCACCGGCTTGATTTTCCATTATGCCGTCAACGACTGACCAACCGGAAGCCTTGCTGGTGTTTTGAACACCCCAGGTTGTTTCTATACTTTTGCCGTCGAAGAGTTCAATCGGCTTGCCGAACTTGTGTTTGGCGTTGGCATCGGACTTCCCCCATTTGGGAGCGCGCACACCAACCCAATTCAGCGTTTCCGATTGATTGGTTTTAGGATTTGTGATGGTCAGGGTTCCCACGAGCTTGCCGCCAACAATCTTCGCTTTGTGAAGACGCTTTGCGTTGGCTACCGATGCGTCAAAAACCAGTTCGTCATTTTCTACGGCAACTTTCGTGAGTTTGTAAACGCTGCCCGAGCGGTGCAAAAAAGTGCCCGCGAGTTGTCCGTTTTCCTCTTTCACTTCAAGCCAGAAAATTTGATTGCCGTTTGGCGTGGTAGAAGTTATATCCCATTTGCCAAGAAAAGGGTTGCTTTTAGCGAAAGCCAAAGGGATTAAGAAAAGTACTAACAATAAAGGTACGATTTGTTTCAACATAGCGCCTCCTGAAAAAAATTCGAGAAATTTGTTTGCTATATTTTTAAGACTAGCAGAGCGCGCAGTAAAACGAAACGCGCAAAATCCATGCAATACGGCTTGGCGCATGGAAACATTGGCGCACGGTTGAAGGGCATTTTTATTGCTTTTTATTCTTCAACACAGAATCTCGCCATTCCCTCTTTTTGATTCCGCGTCTACTGCGAGGGCATCCTTGTTATCCCGGGCGAGTCATCGCTTCCGGTCGAACGATGGCGTCGAACTCCTCGCCTGTCAAATAGCCAAGTTTCAGGCACGCCTCGCGCAGGCTGCTGCCATCTTCAAAAGCCGTATGGGCGATTTTCGCAGCTTTGTCATAGCCGATCTTCGGGTTGAGCGCGGTCACCAGCATCAACGAATGATTCACATAATAATCAATGCGTTCACGGTTCAAAGTAATGCCTTTAATCAAATAATCAATAAACCCATGACAGGCGTCGTGAATGAGCGTCACCGAGTGTAGAAAGTTGTAAATCATCACAGGTTTGAAGACATTCAACTCGAAGTTACCTTGCGATCCGGCAAACGCAATCGCCGCGTTATTGCCATGTACCTGCACGGCAATCATAGTCATCGCTTCGCACTGCGTTGGATTGACCTTTCCGGGCATGATAGATGAGCCTGGCTCGTTTTCAGGAATCTGCAATTCGCCAAGCCCACAGCGTGGACCGGAAGCCAGCCAACGAATGTCATTGGCAATCTTCATCAAAGACCCGGCTAAGGTATGAATCGCACCATGAGCAAACACCAACTCATCGTGC
>JANMSG010000436.1:0-4272 GCA_031389065.1 Acidobacteriota bacterium
CCGCTACCGCAGGCGGTTCTGACTTATTGTTCTTTGTTTGTGAGCATGAAAATTTCGCTGAACGCTTTCGCCATTCGCCGCACGCTTTCGTCGGCGCTCGCCACCCGCGAGAAACTCCGTTTGAGAACCAAGCTGTTTTTCGCTCTGTTGATTTTTTTCCTCTCTTTCGCGACCAAATCTCTGCAAGCCGTTGACCTGGCGCCTGTGATGTACACGGCGCAACAACCATTTAACGGGCTGACCGACACCTATGATTTGCGAGCCGTTTCCATCCTCGATGGCGAAGGCATTATGGGTCCTTACGATATCAATCCGGCCCACACGAAGTGGATCGCGCAGGCGCCAGGCTATTCGATTTTCCTGAGCATAATTTATAAACTCACCAGCCGCGATTTTTTCAAAGTCCAGTTATTTCAAAATGCTGTCAATTCACTTTCGCCCATGGTCATTTTTTTCCTTGCGGGACTGCTCATCAGTTGGCGCGTAGGTCTAGCCGTAGGAATGCTTTCAGCAACCTCGCATCATTTTTCTCATATCTCTAACTTTATTCTGCCGGATTCTCTTTGCGCGCTTCCCATACTTTTAGCCTTTCTGCTTATCGCCACAGCTCTGCGCCTCCCTTGGAAGAAACGCGGGTGGCACGTTTATTTGCTTTACGCAGTAGCAGGGGTATTTGTCGGCATCGCCGCGTGGCTCAGACCGCAACCGATGTTACTAGGAATTTTCCTTATTTTGATTCTGCCTTTGCTCTTTACCAGGCGTTGGATTGCAATGCAACGCGCCACGGTCATGGCTTTGGCATCTGTGTTGGTCATCGCGCCGATTACCATAAAAAATTACCTCGTCTATGGTGAATTTATCCCTGTAAGCATAGGCACGGGACTCAATTTATGGGAAGGCATCGGCGAGGCGAGCAATTACGGATTCGGAGCAGTGGCAAAGGATGGAGAGGTCGCCGAACAGGAAGCCTTGCTCTATCAAAACGAGCAGTATGGCGAAACCTGGTCTTCTCCTGATGGCATAACGCGCGACCGCGACCGCGTAAAAAAAAGCCTCAAGGTGATCACTGAAAACCCACTTTGGTACGCGGGCGTGATGGTAAGGCGATGCAAAGAGATGGTGAAATATTCGGCGCACGCGCCTCTGGTTTTCAAACTTGAAGAAGCAAAGTCTCAAGAATGGAAAGCCCGGGAAAACGCTGAGCCCATTAAAAAAGGGTGGCGAGAAGTGGCCGCACAATCGAGCCAGTCAAGCCTTGAGGTCGGGCGGAAACTTTCCTGGCTCAGGGTAGGGCTCAGGGCTTTACAAAGAGTATCAAAAGAGGCGATGCAGATTTTTATTTTGCTCGGACTGATCGCGGTTTTTCTTTTGAGCCGTCGCCGCGCCGGATTGCTGATGATTGTTCCGCTGTACTACTTTTTATTTCAAGGATTTATGCACACAGAATTTCGCTACACCCTGCCGATGCAATATTTCGTCTTTACATTCGCAGCCGTCACCTGGGTATTGCTCGTCACCATGGTTTGCCGGGGAATCGTTAAAATAGCCAATAAAATCGGGCATTTTCACGTTTCGCAATAGTTTGGACTGGAGTGAATGGAGAAGAAAATACAAAAAACTCTGCAGAACCTCCGATGTGCTTTGCGGCTCTGCGTTGAGTAGTGGGGTAATGTTGTGTTGCTTAACCTTAGCCCGCGAATGCGGGCGATAGCATAAAGCCACGTGCGTCAGCGCGTGGTGTGAAAGCGATTCGATTTCTTTGAGCCCGCGTAGGCGGGCGATAGATCAGTTGAGAAAAATCTATCGCCCGTTTCACGGGCTCGCGAGTTTTGAGGCATTGCGTACCCAGCGCTCGGCTTTGCTCCACACTGGGCTTTATGCTTTCACCCGCTTCGCGGGTTCTTTTCTTCCTTTATTTCTTGCAGATTGACAACAACACAGCATTACCCCACTACCCTGAGGTGAACGCGCCTGCAAATTCCAAAGCCTTGCTTTCTTGCTAAACCATTGGCCTTCTTAAACCTTCAACGCATTCTTTTTAATTCGGTTTCAGCAGCGATGAAGCCAAAGGCGGGCCAATATTTTCCGTCAGTGATTTTTTGAAACATGGCTCTTGCTTTTACCTTGTCGTCGTCGCAGAGATGCCAGTTGCCAACCCCGTACGTAACGGTCGCAATCTCAAGGTCTGTCATCTTATCGTGAACAATCTCCGCCTCTCTCTTGATTCCTTTGTACATCAATAAGCGATCATAATAAGACTTGTTCTCTTCAACCTTCATATTCATGGTGATGCGCTCAAGCACCTGCGCGGCTTCATAATCCTTCTCTTGTCTGCGATAGGTCATATAGAGCCAATCTGAAACCGCGATCAACGAATCATCTTTTTCCGCAACCGCGCGGCATCTTTCGTAGGCTTTGGCGGCTTTCTTAAAATCACCTGTCAAGTAGTGAGCCAGTCCCAGGTGATACCAGATGTCGAAATCTCTATTGTTGAGTTTCGCCGCCAATTCAAGGTCTTTCACAGCTTTGTCAAACATTCGCAGCGTGATGTAGCGATGTCCGCGATGGCGATAGAGCATGGCGTTTTTTGAGTCAATCGCGATGCCGCGAGTGTAGGTGGCAATCGCGTCGCGGTAGCGCCAGACGCTTGATTGAGCGCGTCCGAGCGCGATGAGTAACTCAATATTTTTGGGATCTGCTGCCAGCTTCATTTCGGCTTCGGCGACAACGTTCTTTTCATCCGCTTGCGCATAAAACTTCGCGCCGGATGGCGAAACGTATTCGGGCGTGCTTGTCGTTTGCGCCGAAATTGAAAGCGATAAAAGAGCAAGCGTTGCAATTGCGAGCAAAATTCTTTTGAGCATAGCAGACCTCTTTGGGGCGGATTTGATTTGTCCAGGCGTTGGCAATCTTACTTGCGAAAGAGGTGCAGTTCAAGTGAGCGATGGGCGATTTCCTTTTGTAATGGTTTTGATATAAAACCGGAGCGACTTATAATTCCACCCTGTTTCGAGCTGATGATATTTAGGGTAGCCGCTATCGATTCAACTACTAGACAACGCGAGGCATAAAAATGAAGCGACGATTATTTCTCTCTTTAACACTTATCGCGTTCGTGGCGCTGACATCAATTGCCCGTCAAACGCAGAACCGACTCCTTGAATCAACTCCAAATGTAGCGGTTCAAAAGAACGTCTTCATCGCGATGCGCGATGGCGTGAAACTGGCTTGCGATATTTACTTGCCCGCCAAAGATGGCTCCGCTGTGCAAGGCAAATTCCCAACCATACTGAGTCGCACACCTTACGATAAAAACGCCGCCGCGCGCGAAGCGAATTGGTTTGCCTCGCACGGCTATGCGGTGGTGATGAACGATGTGCGCGGGCGTTTTGCTTCCGAAGGCAAATGGCGAATGATGATTGATGACGGGCGCGATGGCTACGACACGGTTGAATGGATAGCCAAGCAGGAATGGTCAAACGGCAAGGTTGGCACAGTAGGCACAAGCTACCCCGGCGGCACACAACACGCGCTCGCAGAGATGAATCCGCCGCACCTGACAGCCATGATTCCCGTTGATGCGTTATCCAACGTAGGCATAGCAGGTTTTCGTCACGGCGGCGCTTTCGAGTTGCGCTTCGTGAATTGGATTTACACCATAGGCGGACCAACGGCGAAACGCGCTCTGGAAGACCCTGCAATTAAAGCCGCACTCGACGCGCAAGCCAAACAGATGCGCGGGCATATCTGGAATTTGCCGATCAAACGCGGCACCACCGCTTTGAAGTTCATTCCCGAATACGAAGACTGGTTGATTGAAGCGATGCAGCACGGCGACTACGACGATTACTGGAAACAGATTGGATTATCGGTTGTTGATAATGTCAAAAATTATGCAGACGTTCCGGTTTATCACGTCACCGGTTGGTACGATTCCTGGACCAGGCAAGTGCCTATGAACTGGCAGGCGTTAGCGAAAACCAAACGCCAGCAAAAATTGATCATCGGTCCCTGGACGCACGGCGGGCAAGGGAGAAACACGGCAGGCGAAGTTGAATTTTCCAAAGAGGCTGCTTTGAATTTTAACGAGTGGCGACTTGCGTGGTTTGACCATTGGATGAAAGGCGTTGACAACAAGGTTGAGAAAACCGCGCCGGTGCGCCTCTACATTATGGGCGGAGGCGATGGGCGCAAATCTTCGCAAGGGCGCTTGCAACACGGCGGCTACTGGCGCGATGAAAATGAATTCCCTCTGGCAAGAACAAAGTACAC
>JANMSG010000449.1:0-2730 GCA_031389065.1 Acidobacteriota bacterium
CACCCGCTTCGCGGGTTCTTACAAAACACCACTTTAGGACACCACCGTGAAAATAGGAACTGGCGTAAAGGCGCTGAAAAGATTAGAATAAGGCTACTTTTAAAACCCCATGATTTACAGGTTTTGGTAGGATGCCGCCACCAGAAACCTCAGTAATATTTGTTTGGAGAACAGTTATGTTTGAAAAAGTATCAGGCGCGTCTTTTAGCAAAAACACAGGCAGCAATGCGCCTCGCACAAGGCAAACCTGCATCATCATCATTTGGCTTTGTCTGGTCATATTTGCGGGACTTGTCAGTGGCAACACGGATAAAAATGACTCCACGAAAACGGATGCCGCAACTTCATACAGTGACGACATAATGAAGAACTACGACTTCAAATTCGGAAAAGACAAACCGTTTTTACCTAGCCTTGCGAAATCCGCAACGGGCGGATTCATAGACCCTGCTGCATTCGCAAATGCCGAGTATTGCGCCAAATGCCACAAAGCGGCGCATCAAGAATGGCGCGAATCGGCGCACGCCAATGCTTTCCGCGCGCCTTTCTACAAAAAGAACGTGGAGCTTTTAATCAACACCAAAGGCATAGAATACTCGCGTCACTGCGAGGGCTGTCATAATCCCATCGCTCTTTTTTCAGGCTCGCTCACGGCGGCCTCAAAAATTGATCGCTCGTTTGATGAAGACGGACTTACCTGTACGACCTGTCATGCGATTCAAAGCCTGCAACCGACCACAGGGTTGGGCAGTTACGTGATGGGGTATCCAGCCGTGATGGTTGACGACAACGGCAATCCTGTCACACGCCCTGTCAGCGATGACGAGATTACCAAGCGTCCCGATTTGCACAAGAAAGCCGTGATGAAAGACTTCTATAAAACGTCGGAATTTTGTGCTGCCTGTCACAAAGCCGCTTTGCCAAAACAGTTGAATGAATACAAATGGCTGCGTGCCTTTTCGGTTTACGACGAGTGGCAACAGTCTTCCTGGTCGAAAGAATCGCCGCTGCCGTTCTACAAAAAAGATAAAGTCTCTTCGTGTCAGGAATGCCACATGGCGAAAGTGGACGCGGCGGAAGACTTCGGCGCAAAGAATGGCAAGCTTGCCTCGCATCGCTGGTTAGGCGCCAATACAGCGATCCCTGAGTTCTACGGTTATAAAGACCAAATGCAAAAGGTCACAGCCTATTTGCAGGACAATCTTTTCAACATAGACTTCTTCGGCATACGCAAAGGCGCGGGCGACGAGTCAAACGATGACGCCTTGATTTCGCCGATTGACCGTCAAAACTTCCAGATTAAAGCGGGCGATCTGATCACCGTGAGCATGGTAATTCAGAACAAAGGCATCGGTCACAGCCTGGTCCCTGAGCAGCGCGATTTCTACGAATCGTGGGTTGAACTGCAAGTGATTGACGCGGAAGGTCGCAAGATTGTGCATAGCGGTTATTTGAAACCAAACGGTTATCTTGACGATAAAGCGCACAGTTACACCAATCGTCTGGTTGGCGAGGGCGGGGAATTCTTTGGCCTTCATGAAGTGTGGAAAGGGCGCTCGCGCGCTTTTGACAACACGATTTTACCCGGACGCTCGGATTTGATTCGCTATCAATTCAAACTTCCGGCAGATGTGAGCGGACAACTTCAAGTGATCGCCAAGATCAATTATCGCCGCTTCAATCGTCGCTTCACGGATTGGGTTCTCGACAAGAGCGTTGATTATCCGATTGTTGAAATGGCGCAAAAAGCCGTCGTCCTCAACGTCGGGCAAAACGCGGCAAGGCCCACTGACGACAAAGACTGGATGCGTTGGAACAACTACGGCATCGCGCTACTGGGTCAGAGGCAATACGCCAGAGCCATTCGCGCCTTTACCAAGGTGACAGAGATGCGACCCGATTACGCCGATGGTCATATCAACGTAGCCCTGGCGAATTTTATGTATCAAAAATTCGACATCGCGCTGAAGTCTTTAGAGAAAGCTTTGCAATTTGAGCCGCAGAGTATGCGGGCAGTCTTTTATCAATCCGTGATTTATCGCGAGCAGGGGAAACTGGAACCGGCTATGGAAGGTTTCAAGAAAGTGATTGCGGCATTCCCAAGACTCAGAGATGCGCGAATGGAACTTGGCTCGACGTATTATCAATTGAAGAAATTCGACCTTGCGCGCGCGGAGTTTGAAGCCTTGCAGACGATAGACCCGGACGATTTGTCTGCACACTACAATTTGATGCGCATCTATCAACGGCTTGGAATGAAGAAGCAGGCAGCCGAGCAAGGCGCGTTCTTTGTTGATCGCAAAGACGACCCGAACGCTTCATCTTATGCACACGATTTCTTGAAGACTAACAAAGCGGTTTCAAACGAAAGCGTTCCCTGGCACACGCACATTGAAGCAACGAAATCAGGGAAGCAAGTTGTCAGCGAACAACCTGTGGGCAAGACCGTTAAAACACAAAAAGCGAAGAAATAGATTGACGGGCGGCTGTAAATGCCGCCCGTTTTTTGCTGCAACCTTTATCAAAAACAGAACGCCGTCAACATCACAATCGCCTATGAATAAGCTGAACATACCGAATAAGCTGAGAACTCTTGTGCTCTTTTTCGCCGTTTTTCTTTTTGTAAACGCGAATTGTCTGGCGCAATCGCCGGAAATTTTGAAAGTCGAGCCGCCGAGTTGGTGGGCGAAACACACGATCAACCCTGTGCGCTTGATGATACGCGGTAAA
>JANMSG010000452.1:0-7987 GCA_031389065.1 Acidobacteriota bacterium
TTTAGAACTACCCTTAATTTATAGGAGATTATTCATGCGCGCTTTCAAATTCATGGTTGCCCCTTTACTTATTGCTGTGGCGTTTTCATCCGTCGCTTCGTTTGCTCTTTCATCAAATAAAGATGCAAAAGCCAACTCTATGGTCGAACTATCAAAACTCGACGTGCTCGCAAAGAACCGAGTTAACGCAAAAGCGCGAATCGCTCTGGTCGCTGAATCTTCTGAGATTTTCAAGGATATTGAAAATCTGGAGCCAACCGAAAGCAATCGTGTGCCGAATTATCTGCGTGCCATCGCTGCCTTGCCAAAGGCTACGAAGCCGCTTGCCCGTTTGGTAAAAACGGTCATCTACGGCGGCACAATCGCCCCCGAATCGAAGCTGACTATGGGGCTTAGAATTGCCCAGATTAATGCCAGCCCTTACGTGGCGGCGCATCTTCAACGATTGCTTGGCGCAAGCGAGCGCGGGCAAAAGATGCTCACCTGTATCAAGTCAAACGACATCACAGCGATCAGCGCCGCAGACCAGGCGGCTTTACGCTATGCGGAACTATTGACGAAAGACGTTAACGGCGTAAGCGACGAGGATTTCCAGAAGACCCGCGCTCAGTTCAACGATTCGCAACTCGTCGAACTGACGATGACCGTCTGTTTCTTCAACTATTTCACGCGCTTTTGCGAAGCCTTGAATTTACCTGTCGAACCTTGGGCGCTCAACACCCCTGCAGCGAAATCGCTGGCGAAAAAATACGCGCCGCCAGTGGCAAGAATCGCCTTAATTTCCGATGAACAGATGCAAGCGGCGCTTGATGCACAGGCAGCGGCGAAAAATGCTACATCGCCAGCATCGAGTCTTGGACTTGGCATCGCCAATTCGCAAAGAGCAATGTTGCGAGTGCCTGATATTCAAGCCGCCTGGCGCGCTTATGGCACAGCCGCGCGCGAGTACGCAGAGGTGAGCCGCGAGATTAAACTGCACGTTTCGTTTGCCATCTCTATGGCAAACGGCTGTCGTTATTGTACGCTGCATCAAGTGATGGGACTCAGAAGATTAAATGTTGATCCGGCGAAGTTGATGGCGATGAAAAAAGATGATTCGGCGCTCACCGGGCGCGAGCTTACGGCGGTCACCTTTGCGCGCAAACTCACACGCGAACCGGCTTCGATAAGCGATGGCGATTATGAAAAGTTGAAAGCTGAGTTTAAGGAGCAAGGCGCGCTTGAAGTTCTCTTGCAAACCTGCAATTTCGCATTTATGAATCGCTTCACGGATGGCTTGCGATTGCCCTCCGAAGATGAAGCCATCAAAATTTACAAAGAGGTTTACGGCGCGGAATGGAAGTGACCTCTCGCCTCAGCTAAAGCCAGAGGGCGGCTTTTGACAAAGCTTTCGCCGTGTCGCCACAGGGCTTTCTGCTCTCCCCGAAGAATCACATTTAGGATTGCGGCTTAAATAAGACGTATCAACTCATCCGTATTTGCCCCGAAGGGGTTGAGGAGATTAGCCAGTGGTGCAGCCACTGGACACGAAGTCAGATAAACTCCTCAAGCCCTGAAAGGGCGCAGGAGATTCGGCACCACAAGCCCCCTGCGCTCTTTCAGAGCGCGCCCTTCAATCCATATCGTCTTTCCAGTGGCTGCACCACTGGCTAATCTCCTGTGCGCCTCCGGCGCAAGAACCATACGGCATTTCAATTTTCGACAGGACTGAATAGCTACTTATTTAATCCGCCATCCCAAGTGGACATACCTCTATTGTGCAGGCAATAATCAAGAGCTTGCGTTGATATCGCAACTGCTTCCCAACGAATTTTACGAAAACTGAAAAGTAACCAAGACCTAGGAACGCTTTGGAAATGTTTGAGCGACAACCTAAAATTATTACCTATTCCAGTTGTCTGACACTCTTTTGCCTGTTTGCCATTCTGTGTCTCAACTTCAGTAGAACGGCTCACGCTCTTGATCCTCAACAAGAGATCTCGCGTTATATTCATGAAGTGTGGCAAACCGAGAATGGTCTGCCGCAAAATAATGTGCGCGCTATCCTGCAAACGCAAAACGGGTATATCTGGCTGGCAACCGAAGAAGGGCTGGCGCGCTTCGATGGTCTGCGCTTCACGGTTTTTGATAAGCAGAATACCAGCGCCATAAAAAGCAATTCGATTCAAGCTCTGTTTGAAGATCGTAACGGCAATTTGTGGATAGGGACGGACAAAGGGCTGGCGCGATGGAAAGATGAAAAGTTTATCGCTTATACAACCGCCAACGGTTTATTGAGTGACAACATAGAATCAATTTATGAGAGCAGTGATGGTGACCTCTGGATTGGCACACCCGGCGGGTTACATCGAATACGTGACGCGCAAATTACGGTTTACACCACCGAGGAAGGGCTGCCAGACAATAGCATTGGCTCTATCTATCAAGACCGCTCAGGCATTTTTTGGATTAGCACACCTGCCGGTCTCAGCCGCTTTGATGGCTCAACGTTCACCAACTACACGCCCAATGATGGACTGCCATCCAGCCATATCGCCCTCATCTATCAAACTCGTAATGGTGACCTGTGGTTTGGCACATCGGACGGACTGGTTCAGTTCAAAGACGAGCGCTTCATTGTCTATACGACTCGCAATGGATTATCGAATAACAAGGTGTGGTCAATGCGTGAAGACCAGGCAGGCAATCTCTGGATCGGCACAGATAGCGGTTTGAATCGTTTCAAGGATGACCGCTTCACTGCTTTTACAACCGTAGATGGGATTGCTGACAACGCTGTGTGGTCAATCTATGAAGACCGCAAAGGAAGTCTATGGCTTGGCACACCGGGCGGATTAACGAGATTTCAAGGAGGCCGCTTCACTACGTACACAGTCAAAGAAGGTCTCTCAAACAATGTTGTGCTGGCGATTATCGAAGATAAAGAAGGCAATTTGTGGGTAGGCACACAAGCAGGGGGACTGAATCTATTCAAGGATAGAAAATTCTTTACCTACACCACCAGCCAAGGCTTGCCTTCCGACATGGTATGGACGATTCGTGAGGCAGGTGATGGCAGTCTTTGGATTGGCACGCAAGAAGGCTTGTCGAGGTTCAAAGATGGGAAATTGACAACCTTCACCACCAAAGATGGATTGGCGAGTAATATAGTCAGAGCGCTTTGCGAAGATCGAGAAGGCAGCCTTTGGATTGGCACGCCTGCCGGACTCTCTCAATTCAAAAATGGTCGGTTTACGACCTACAAGGTTGAAGACGGTTTATCCAACAACGCGATTTGGGCAATTCACGAAGACCGGGAAGGGAGCCTCTGGATTGGCACACTTGGCGGGCTTACGCGGTTGAAACAAGGCAAGTTTACGGTCTATACCAGCCAGGACGGTTTGTCAGATGACAGCGTTCTTGCCATTCAATCTGACAGCCGGGGAGGCTTGTGGCTGGGAACCAGAGGCGGCGGATTGAACCTGCTAAAAGACGGACAGTTTAGCGCCTACACCCTTGAAAATGGTTTATCCGATAACAATGTAAGAACCATCTACGAGGACAAAGCTGGCAGCATCTGGGTTGGCACGCGACGGGGAGGTCTGAGCCGGTTTCAGGATGGCAAAATAATTTCTTTCACAACCAAAGATGGATTGTTCGATGACTGCGTCTTCCAGATTCTCGAAGACGAGAACAACAATTTATGGATGAGCTGCACCAAAGGTATATTTCGCGTCAGCCTTAATGATCTAAACGATTTTGCCGAGGGCAGGAGGCATTTTATTCATTCTATCTCTTATGGAATGGCAGATGGGATGCAGACGCGAGAATGCAATGGCGGTCAGCCTGCGGGATGGAAAAGCCGCGACGGAAAGCTCTGGTTTCCTACGGTCAAAGGCATCGCAATGATCGATCCTCAAAACATAAAGATCAACCGTGAGCCTCCTCCGGTGGTAATTGAACGAATCCTTGCCGATGAGGTGGCGCTTGAGATCGGAAGGAAAGTAGACTTGAGCGCCGGTTTAGGAAGAATAGAATTTCACTATGCGGGCTTGAGTTTTGTGGCTCCGGAAAAGGTCAAGTTTAAGTATAAGCTTGAAGGCTTCGATAAAGACTGGATTGAGGCGGGGGCGAGGCGCGTAGCATATTACACGAGCATCCCGCCCGGAGATTACAAATTCCAGGTGCTGGCTTGCAATAATGATGATGTGTGGAGCGAGACCGGAGCCTCTTTTGTCTTTTACCTGAAACCTCGTTTCTATCAGACATTCTGGTTTTATGTTCTATTAGGTCTGACTTGCGTGGCTATGGGACTTTTGCTCTACCGCCTGCGCATCAGACAGGTGAAGGCACAGTTTTCAGCGGTGCTTGCCGAACGCAATCGCCTGGCTGGCGAAATTCATGATACGCTGGCACAGGGATTTGTGGGAATCGCCTTGCAATTGCAAGCCGTGGGCAAGATGTTGAACGAATCTCCTCAGGTTGTGCAACAACATCTGGATCTGGCACAGAAGATGGTAAATCATAGTTTGGCTGAGGCGCGCCGCTCGGTTTGGAATTTGCGCCCGCAAGCGTTGGAAAGTGGTGATCTGGCGGCGGCTTTATCTGAAACGGCAAAACAGCTAACCGCAGGAACGCAGGTCGGTGCGCAAGTTAAAGTTTTGGGGACGCCTCGACCACTGGCAAGCAGTGTCGAAAATAACCTGCTGCGCATCGGTCAAGAAGCTTTAACCAATGCAATGAAGCATGCGAAACCAAAAAAGATTCACATTGAATTGATCTATGAAGCAAATTGTGTGCGCCTGCGCGTAGAGGATGACGGTTGTGGATTCGATGCCAATCACGCTGCTTCCGCAGATGAAGGCCATTTCGGTTTGATTGGCATGCGCGAGCGTATTGAACGGCTCAAAGGCGAGTTATGCTTGCAAAGCCAGCCTGGTGCGGGAACAGAAGTGATCGCCGTGATCCCCATGAAGTGAGATCAAGTGCCAGTGAGGCGGGCTACACGAACAAAAAGATTTGATTTTTAAGTAGCGCGCGTTATAGCTCTCCTAGATGATTTGTGGAGCAGGCGAGGTAGCGGTAACTGTCTAGTCTGCGCCAGTCTTGCGCCGAGAATGACTTGGAAAGCAAGCGCGACTTCGTTCCAGTCAACCGCAGACTCGACAGTCTACGCTACCATCAGGATTCTTATATATGAGCAAAGATAAGCCGATCAGGATTATGATAACCGACGATCATTTCGTCGTGCGCATGGGACTGGCGGCAGTAATCAACACGCAATCTGATATGCAAGTCGTGGCGGAAGCCTCAAACGGTTTACAGGCGCTGGAACTGTTTCGCCTGCACTTGCCGGATGTCACGCTGATGGATTTGCGTATGCCGCAGATGGAAGGCGTTGAAGCCATCACAGCGATTCGCAAGGAATTTCCCAACAGCCGCTTCATTGTTTTAACGACATATGATGGGGATGAGGACATCTACCGCGCTTTGCAAGCCGGAGCGCGCGGCTATTTGTTGAAGGATATGCTGGGCGATAGTTTGCTTGATGCGATCCGAACGGTTCACGCGGGGGGGCGGCGCATTCCGCCGGAGGTTGCCAATCGCCTGGCGGATCGGATGTTTCGTTCAGAACTTAGTGCCAGAGAAATGGAAGTGCTCAGACTCATTGTAAAAGGCAAGAGCAATAAAGAAATTGCTACAGATTTGGGAGTTGCTGAAGGCACCGTGAAAATTCACATCAATAATATATTGAGCAAACTGGGAGTGAGTGCGCGGACCCAGGCGGCTACGTTTGCGCTCCAGCACGGCATCATTCATCTGGATTGAGGCAGTTGAATAGAAGGGAAGTTACAGCTATTGCTTTTCCCTTCGTTTCATGACGAGGCAAGCAGATTCAACTATGCTTTATCCGTGAGAAGTTGTTGGCAAATTGCGGCTTGGCGAATGGTAAAATACCAGGTAATAATCACAGAGGAAAGCAAGCATCTTTACCCTCTTGATACGAATCAATATGGAATGGTTATGAGAATTATTCTTAGCATATTATTAATGGTGTTTAGCGCACCGATTCTTGCTGCGTTTGACGATCCCAATTGGCGGCAGACAAGCGATAAGGAGTTGAGAGCCTTAATTCCCGCAAGAGCTGCCGTTGAAAAGGTACGCATCGAAACCGAATTCCGAACCGCCTCAGGCGTAACCAATGGGCGAGGCAAATTCATTGCCGGGGTTGTCATCATTACTGCCGGATATTCTGCGGAAGGTAAGTATTCACACTTCTTGATCACTCAGGTTCCTGTAAGAATTGGCGAATTCACGCTGCCGCGCGGCGAATATGTCTTTGGCTACCAGCGTGTTGACGACGAATCATTGGAAGTCAAATTCTACGAAGCAGCGAATGGCAAATTGTTAGGCAGTGTCAGAGCGCATAAAGACAATAAGCGTGGCGCCATCCGTTCTTTTCTGATTAGTCCGCCAGTCAACAATACCTTCACCATGCAGATCGGGCGCTTCATGTTTGATTGCAAACTGCCCGGATAATTCGTCTGGCAAGCAACGCTGACATTTTGTTATTCCAAATCTCTATGGGATTAGTTCCCCGCAGCTTGCAGCGTAAAACTACCCCTTTCGCTTGCGGATAGAAAGATTCGCAAGCGAAACAAAAGTTTGCCTGCCGACTGATACCGCGTAGCTTGCTGGGTGGAAATTCATTCATTTTTTGCCCTGTCCTGACAAAATACTTCTCCTGTTTAACGATTTCTGCGTTGGATTCCAGCATAACATTTTCGCTTATTACGGAGATGGGATTTGAAAAGGCTGTGTTCCCCAAAAAGGTAAGTGGAAAATTTCGAGTTATTCTTTGTGACGAAAGAATTGCAAGAAGGCCTTATCATAGGCGTTCAATCAATTGCCAAACCAAGTTCAGGAGAGAAATTTATGAAGAGATTCATCGCCTTTAGCGCGTTCGTGTTGTTGTGTGTCTGCTCACTATTTGTCGTTCAGGCGCAGCAGACAGATTATGACAAACTCAAAGCCGAAGCCGAAACATTCTATACGGAGGCTTCATTCAGCAAAGCGAACGAACTCTATTTGCAAGCCAGGCAATTGACTCTTTCCGCGCAGGAAACGCGCTGGGTTGCTTTTCGCCTTGCCGATACACAGTGGCGCGCCCAAGCCGCTACGCAAACTTCCGACTCCACGAAATACGACGAAGCGCGACAGCAACTCGAAGTCCTGGTGCGCGACATTCAACGCGCCGAAGATAGAGATTTGCTTTGGGCAGAGGTGCAGGAATCCCTCGGCGATTTCTGGTGGGTGCGGCGCGATTCTAAAAATTGGTATTCGGGATGGCAATTCTATCAACAGGCTCTGGACTTTTGGGCAGGTTCGGCGGACCTCGAAACGGCGCGCCAGCGTTATTTAAAAATCGTCTGGAAAATATCCAAGCCCGCTTGGGCTGACCAATATTATTACTACGGTTACTATGGCAACTATGTGCCGCTTGATGTGTTGCAAAACGCCTTAAAAATAGCCCAGAGCACGAGCGATAAAGCTCACGCGCATTACCTGATAGCCATGACGACGCGCGGACAGGGCGGCGATTGGGAACAACGGCAACGCGTGCCGGAAGCATTTGAAGCGGCTATCTCCATAGGCAAATCAAGCGATTGGTATGACGATGCGATTTACTATTATGCCGAATGGATGATGAGCACAGGGCGCATCTCGCAAGACGACAACAACAACTGGCGACAGGAACAAGACATGGTGAAAGCCCTCGAATTGTTCCGTCGCATCACCAGCGAATATCAAAAAGGCGAAACCAGATATTACGATCAGGCGAATCAGCAAATCACTAACATTACCAAACCATCCGTTAGCGTAGGCGTTTCAAACATCTTTCTGCCAAATTCCGAGATTCAATTTTATTTACATTGGCGCAACACCAAGCGCATTGAGCTGGCGATCTATAAAGTTGATTTAACCCGCGATCTGCGCTTCACTGATA
>JANMSG010000491.1:0-9974 GCA_031389065.1 Acidobacteriota bacterium
CGCCCTTTCAGGGCTTGGAAAAACCATCGAATTGGGACCCAGCGCGATGCGCTGGGCTGTTGAATTTCGCACCTTCGGCGCTTTTCAACACATTTTCAAAAAGTGTCCAGACATCAGGGTTTTTTGAGAATTTTGCGGAATTATCCACAACATTATAAATCTTTTGCCTATCGCCTTCTCATAAGTTTTTTCCGTCTATTTTCTTTTTTTTCTCGTTCTTCTCTTAGGTTCTCTATTCGTATTTCTTGCTGGATAGCTTCATAGATCTTCGTTGCTTCTTCATATCTTGTTACATTCTCGTATTGAGGTTGTCGTTTTTTAAGCTGTTTGCATATGTACCTAAGAATCAAATTGGTTGCAATACCTAATGCGATTGGTGTTATTAAAAGCAAAGGTTCACGCCTTGTGATCATTTTCATTTCGATAAAAGTTGCTAAAAGAACAACTGCTATACTCGTTATTGCCCAATCGCCTGAGTAATGATTAAACGACCTATACAGTTTATCGTTTAGCCCAAAGTCTTCCGGAATGGGCTTTTTGAAATCTCTCCCATATACAAATGAATAGTTCTTCTTATATTTTTCAGCCTGATCAAAAAAGTATCCACTAAAGTCGCCTACGTATTTAAGAATCAAAGAACCAAGCGTAAAGAAAGCAAGCCAAAAAATACCTATACCAATTAGCTCTGCATCATCATTATCAAGCTTCTTTTTAAAATAAACGATGCCAGCAATTGCTATGAGAACAGGTACAAGCTTGAAGGAGATAAACGTAATTACCCCAAAGATGAAACCAATAGTATTGTACGTATAGTAAAGACTCCGATGTTTGGATGGGTAAGAATTACGTTCCATGGTTACTCGCGCAACATACCACGAGTAAAGATTAAAAGAAGTATATATTTGTCAAAGACTGGACAGCGTCTATGGTTTCGCGGCTGCCGACTGTCTGCTTTCTTTTGGTTCGGCAATCGTAGGAAGGTTTGCTAAGATTACTCGTGTTTTGGTGAAACGCTAATTCATAAGCTGAAGCCATAGGGGAGCAAACATTATGTCCGAGAATATGGAAAACATCCTCAAGCAAATTTTGCAATTGCCGCTCGACCAACAACGCAAGTTGCGACAACTCCTTGAGCAGCAAGAGCCGCCAGCAAAGTCCCCGCTCGATAAGCGCGTTCCGCCTCATCTCGTGCCGGACAGCGAACGCGAGATGATGTGGCTGCGTCAGCACGCGCGCGAGTATGCCAATCAGTGGGTCGCGCTTGATGGTGACCGTTTGATCGCGCACGGCACTACTGCAAGCGAAGTCTATGCTGCGGCTGATGCAGACGGCGCAGCTTTGCCGATGGTTACGTTTGTCGAAGACCCCGATACCGTTGCCATTCTCTTCTAAAAATTCTGGACGATGACAACACAACTTACTTTCGCCGAAGAGTTCCGTTACGACGATGTCTCTATCGGCATCAGCATTCCTGTGACGATTCATTATGGCGAAAAAAGTCTGCGCTTTGACGCCAAAGTAGATACCGGCGCGGCGGTTTGTCTGTTTATGCACGAACACGCCATCGCGCTTGGACTGCCGCTTGAACAAGAATTGCCAATCGTTTTGTCTGGTCTTGGCGGTTCGCTTGAAGCCTTCGGTCATGAAATCATTCTCCAAACTGGCGACATCACCTTTCAATCAATCGTCTATTTTGCGAAATATCCGGGCTTGTCGCGCAATCTGCTTGGGCGACAAGGTTGGCTCAGAAATCTCAAACTAGCCGTCATTGATTATGATAGTCTGCTTTATCTGAGCGCTTACGAATCATCTTCATTTTGAACGGGGTTCGATTATCTTGACTTGAATCCTTAAACCGCAGTTGACGGTTAATATGGCTGGATCATCAACCATCACCGTTACGCCTGACGTCGGCATAGGAAATCCGTTTTTAGGTGGCGGCGGCTCGCGTGGGATTCAACTGGCTGTTAAACTGACATTCTGATTTGTGTTGAACCAGCCAGAGAGGTTTATAATAATCACCAACTGACGGAACAGTGGTCCGTTGTAAAATCTGTTGAGCGTTACACGTTCTTCAAACTGTAGAAAAGGAGATTGCATGAAAAAAACATTGATTTATTTCGCTATCGCTTTGATGACGATTGGCGCCTCCCTCACCGTTACGGCAGCCGTCAAAGACGACGCAAAAGAAGTAACCATTAAAGGGGAAGTCATTGACCAACCTTGCTACGAAGGCAAAGGCGGCGCGCGCGGCGAAGCCCATAAATCTTGCGCTCTGTCTTGCGCAAAACGCGGCAGCCAACTGGCAATTGTTGATGAAAAAAATAACGTCTATTCGATCACCGGCGGCTATTCAGAAAATAAAAATGAAAAGTTGATTCCCTTCGTCGCTGAGATTGTCGAAGTCAAAGGCGTAGTTACCGAAAAAGATGGCAAGAAATCCATCGCGCTTTCTGCGATAAAAAAAGCCGAAAGCAAATAGTTCAAGGCGATAAGAATTTCTTTGGAAAATGGATGGGCGAGGTCATCTCGCCCATCCATTTTTTGTTACAATCATCACTCCGAAAAGAGCAAACGCATAAGCACTGGCTTTCTCTGCGTAAACGTTGCGATCAGTGCGCCTTTGCGGTGAATGCACATTCGGCATTTGATCATTCAAAACAGCGAAATCTTTGACGAGGAAAGACGCAAAACCTTTTGAAGAAATAAGCTATGCAAGGTAATGATTTTAATTTTGATGAAAGGGTAGCAAGAGCATCTACCTTGCCCTCGAATTTATACATTGGCGAATCGGTTTTAGAACAAGAGAAACGCAAGATTTTCAATCGCACCTGGCAACTCGTAGGGCAAACCCGGCAACTGCCCCAAGTCGGCAGCTTCTTCACTTTTGATATTGCCGGTGAACCTGTTGTCATCGTGCGCGGCAAAGACGAAAAGATCAGGTGCTTTTTCAACGTCTGTCGTCATCGGGCAGGACCTGTCGCGCAAGGTGCGGGTTGTCGCTCTTCCCTGCAATGCGCCTATCACGGCTGGACCTACGCGCTTGATGGGGAGTTGCTCGCTACACCTGCCTTTGAAGGGGTCGAGTGTTTCAACAAAAGCGAAAACGCACTGGTGCCCATCAAGGTTGAATTGTGGGAGCAATTCATCTTCGTCAATCTCGATTTGATGAGCCCGCCGCTTGCAGAATATCTCGGAGACATTCCACAACTCACAGAAAAGTTCAACATCTCGAAGATGAAGTTTGTCGAGCGTCGCGATTACCTGATTGATTGCAACTGGAAAGTCTATGTTGATAATTTTCTGGAAGGGTATCACTTGCCAATGGTGCATCCGGGCTTGATGCGCGAGTTGGATTTTGCGAACTATCGAACCAACACGCATCGCTATTACTCTATGCAGGACGCGCCCATTCGCCAATCATCAGGTGAGAGCACGAAGCGTTATTTTGCGAGCGACGCGCAAACAGAGGCTTTATATTTCTGGATCTTTCCGAATTTAATGGTCAACATCAATCCTGAAACGCTTTCGACAAATTTGATCGTGCCGCTTTCGCCGGAAAAAACCTTGACGATTTTTGAATGGTTCGCGCAAGATGTGGAATCGGAAGAAGCGCAAAAGAAGATGTTAGCGACGATTGAGTTCAGCGACGAGGTTCAACAGGAAGACATAGCGATTTGCGAAGCGGTGCAACGCGGCTTGCGTTCTGTGTCTTACGATAGAGGTCGTTATTCAGTGCGTTTTGAAAACGGCTTGCACCATTTTCACGCGCTCTGGCGAGAGTTCTGTTTACCACCTTCTCCAGACGAATGAATCGAGGTTTTTCTATTGATTAAAGGAGCAATGACGATGATGACTTCGTTAAAACAATTTTTTGCTCCACCGATTTTTGAAGATGAAGAAAAGACTCGCAAGGCAGCGCTACTTTATACGCTTGTGCTTGCGAGTTTTGCCGTCATGACGCTGTACATAATGGCTCAGGCTCTATGGTTGCCCAGAACAAATTCGCCTTGGGTATGGGCGCGTTTCCCGATGATTCTGGGTACCTGGTTCATGTTGCGACGCGGCTATGTCCGTTTCGCTTGCATTTTTGCTGTGACCAGCGCCTGGGCAGTTCAGATGATTGTGTGGGCAAGAAGTAGCGGCGCGCAAGCACATGGTGTTGCTGGTGTGATCGTCCTTGTGTTGATGGCTGGCTTGTTGATTGACAGTCGCGCGGCTTATGTTTTTGCTGCACTGAGTATGGCAGCGAGCCTGGCAATCGTTTATGGCGTGTCGCACAATTACCTGCCGCCGCCGCCTGCGTCATATTCCTCTACAGGAGCCTTAATCAATCAAGCGGTCTGGTCTTTTCTCGCGGCTGTTCTTCTGCATCTTGCAATGTCGAGCGTCAATCAAGCGCTCCAGCGAGCGCGTGACGAATTGACGGAGCGCAAACAGGTTGAAAAAGCGTTGCGGGCTTCGGAAGAGCGTTTTTCAAAGGCTTTCCACGCTAGTCCTATCTCCATGATGATCAGCAAAGACCGACGCTTCATTGATGTCAACCACAATTTTCTCAGCATCACCAACTACACTCGTGATGAGATCGTTGGTCACACAGTAGATGAGTTGGCTTTTTTCGTTGACCCCAATGACCCATATAAAATAGACAGGCTACTTGCAGAGCAAGGGGCTGTGCCAAATCACGAATTAAAACTTCGCATCAAGAACGGCGAGATGCGTATGATCTTGTACTCCGCCGAGATTATAGAACTTGATGGACAGCCGTCCCTTTTGGGCGCGGTAATTGACATCACTGAGCGCAAAAAATTGGAGGATCAATTGCGCCAGGCGCAGAAAATGCAAGCCATCGGACTATTGGCTGGAGGCGTGGCGCATGACTTCAATAATATACTCACAGTCATTATCGCTTTCAGTGAGGTGCTGTTGCGCGCGGTTCCAGAGGGTGACTTGTCGCGCCGGAAAATTGAAATTATCAAAGATTCTGGACTGCGAGCTGCAAAACTGACGCAGCAGTTGCTTGCCTTCAGCCGCCAGCAAGTGTTGGACCCGCAGGTGCTGAGCCTGAACACTGTGGTGAAAGAAATACTGGAGATGCTGGAGCGCTTGATCGGCGTGGATATTGAGTTGAGAGCGATTTTTGACTCGACCTTGAAGTTGGTGAAGGTAGATCAGGGACAACTGGAACAAGTGGTTGTAAACCTTGCAGTAAATGCCCGAGATGCTATGCCGCTCGGAGGCAAATTGACAATCGAAACGGCGAATATCTATCTCGACGCAGCCTATGCGAAGCAATATATTGAAGTAATCCCCGGATGGTACGCTATGCTTGCCGTAAGCGACACAGGCACAGGCATGGATGCCGATACTCTTGCTCGTATATTTGAGCCGTTTTTTACAACCAAAGAGAAAAACAAAGGAACTGGGTTGGGGCTTGCGACCGTGCATGGAATCGTCAAGCAGAGCGGAGGTCACGTCACGGTTTACAGCGAGACAGAGCAAGGAACGACCATTAAGGTCTATCTACCACATACTGAAATGGTTGAGAAAAAAGAGAGACTTGCTCCTGAACCGATCTCTATACCTAAGGGAGCCGAAACCGTTTTACTGGTTGAGGACGAAGCAACAATCAAAGAAGTGGCACGCGAGATACTCGAAGCACAAGGGTATGTCGTGCTGGAAGCCAGTAGTGAGGAGGCCTTCACGGTAAGCGAGAAGTTTGAAGGCGAAATTCATCTACTGCTGACCGATGTAGTGATGTCCAAAATGAATGGTCGTGAACTTGTTGAACACTTGTCAAATAAGCGACCGGGTTTGAAAGTGCTTTATATGTCAGGCTACACAGACAATGTAATTGCCCATCATGGAATCTTGAAACCACATATTGCCTTTTTACAAAAACCGTTCACCTCGCAAAGCCTTGCAGAAAAGGTTCGCACAGTGCTCGACAACTAATCTGCTAATGCCTCGTTCGTTCGATTCGCTGCATCCCTGCGCCTTTTCCAAGATTTCACAAATGGTATTTTGGCTGCATGAAAATCAGCTAACGGAAGGTGATTTGCCACTGAATGAAGAGGCAATCTAAAGAACAATAATTTGAGATATGGAATAAAAGTTTGCTTGCAGAAATTTTTATTATTGAGGGAAAAACAATGCGCATTTTTCAAAATGAAGATCGTTCCCTATGAGAGAGTGAAGAATAGGAGTTCAGCTAATTTTGAACCAACTGTATTACAATCACTTTTCTATCAAGTAATACAGGTAGCTTTTTCACGATCAGGCAAGTTGTTTCAGCTCATCGCAAATTAGTTTCCAGCCGCTTTCGCCTCACCAGGCGCGGTAATGATTAAAAAAAGCAATCGGTCTAACCGATTCATAAACCAAACCGCTCAAAACAAGAGGTCAAAATATGATGAAAAAAAATAGAGTCAAACTTGGCTGCTTGATGTTTTTCATAGCAGCCACCATATTTTTATTGACGGATAATCAATCCATAACCCGCGTTCACGCTTTTTCCAGTGGCCCGCCTGGAGGGAATACAGGCGCACCAAACGAATTAACCTGCGCGACTTCAGGGTGTCATTCGGGAGCAGTCAACACCGGACCGGGTCAATTCACTATTACAGGTCTGCCCGCAAGGTATGATCCAGGCATGACGTATCAAGTGACCGTAACGAATTCCACTTCAGACAACAGCCGCCGAAGATGGGGCTTCCAGTTAACCGCTTTGACCTCCGGCAATGCCAGGGCCGGCAATCTAGCGAATAATTCCGGCTTCACCTCCATACTCAACGACGATGGACCAGGCGGAAATCGCCAGTACATAGAGCATAACCTACAGGGAACTTTTGCGGGGGATGGCTCTCCTGCAGCCTGGACTTTTAATTGGACTGCGCCTGCAACCAATGTCGGCTCCGTGACTTTTTACGCGGCAGGCAATCAAGCCAATAACAATGGCAACAATACCGGCGATCAAATCTACACGACAACGTTGACGGTGAATCCGCCAGCCACCAGCAGTGGACCTCCGAGCATTACCGGAGCCGTTCTTCAAGGAAAACAGTTAATCGTGACAGGCACAAACTTTGACCTGGGCGCACTACTGCTTTTGGACGGAGTGCGAGTTAAGAAGACCGGCAACGATGAAATTAACCCTACAACTACCCTGGTTGCGAGAAAAGGAAGAAACCTGATTGTTCCGGGACAAATGGTTGTCTTGCAGGTGAAAAATCTCGACGAAACGCTTTCTGAACCCTTCTCTTTCACGCGACCCCAATAAACAGGTTTGCGAGCGAGAAGCTTGACGGGCAAAACATCGGCGCGCAATTTCAATTTGAAATTTATTCGCCGGTGTTTTGCTTTATGGCTTCTGGCGTTGAGGTTCGCCTTTTTGGGTGCGAGAAACTTATCAGTCCATCAAAAGTTTTTCGTTGCGTCAGTAAACATCATCCTTGAAAATGTCGTAGCATCAGTGAGGCGAAAATTATGACAAGACGCGAAATTTCAACAGCATTTCACGAAGAAGTCGCCAACAGCGTCACGCATGGCGTCGGTCTTGCCTTAAGCGTTATAGGGCTTGCCGTGTTGATTGCCTTTACTTCTCTTTACGGCAGTGTTTTGCATATCGTCAGCTGTTCCGTCTATGGTGCAACGCTGGTGATGCTCTATGCTGCTTCGACGCTTTATCACAGCTTTCGTTCGCCTCGCCTCAAACACATCTTCAAAATCATAGACCACTGCTCAATCTATTTATTGATCGCCGGAACCTACACGCCGTTCACACTTGTGATGCTGCGCGGCACTTGGGGTTGGGGACTGTTTGCAGTCGTTTGGATGCTTTGCTTCGTAGGCATAATCTTCAAACTCTTCTTCGTTAACAGATTCATGATTCTTTCGACCATTATTTACGTAATGATGGGCTGGTTGGTCATCGTCGCCATCAAACCCATGTTGGCGATGATTCCGCCGGGCTGCATTCTATGGCTGGTTGCCGGCGGCTTGTTTTACACCGTAGGCGTGCTCTTTTTCGCCTGGCACAAACTCCCTTATAATCACGCCATCTGGCACCTGTTCGTCGTCGCAGGAAGCGTCTGTCATTTCTTCGCGGTGGTTTTTTACATCATTCCTTCGAGCATTTGAAATAACTCGTGTTTCTATTTTCCGTATTCACGCGATAGCATTTGCACTCTGAGCAATCTATAAATATCCTACAAGCGTTTGCTTTATGCATCGCCATCGTTAAAATTTTGTCAGCGGTTTCGCAAGCGTTCATCTCGTGTGAATATGGATAAACTCTGGTACATCTGGTTCATCCTCGCCGCGCTCTTTATCGTCGCGGAGATGTTTACCTCCGGTTTCGTATTGCTGTGGTTTGGTATAGGCGCGCTGGTTGCCGGATTGCTCGCACTCACAGGGTTTGTCGGGCTGCCACTTCAGATTGCCGTTTTTCTCATCGTTTCAATTCTTTTAACCATTGCTTCGCGAACCCTATTCGAGCGCTTCTTTTTGCGTGACTCGCCAGGTCGCGAACTCAAAACCGGAATCGAGTCGCTGCCCGGTCGCATAGGCGTGGTCGTAGAGAATTCCTCAGGGCCGACGGGCGAAGCAGCCGTCCGCGTCTTTGGTTCAACCTGGCGCGCCTTTCCGATTGATGATGACGAGACCTTGAAAGAAGGCGAAAAAGTTATCATCGAGCGCGTCGAAGGTGCATCGGTCTATGTCAGACACGCCGATACGGAACCGTCGTGGCGCTCACAAAAAAAGCTACCTGAGTAAAGGAGAATGATAATTATGGACGGCTCATTGATTGTTCTTGGGGTTATTGTTTTAGCGGTTTTAATCACGCTGATTAAATCGTTTCGCGTAGTCGGTCAGGCATCCGTTATGGCAATCGAAAGACTCGGACGTTTTCACAAACTGGCAACCGGCGGACTCAATATCATCTTGCCCTTTATGGACAAACCGCGCTCGGTCTACTGGGCAGGGCAAAAACTCGGTATGAGTACGCTTGATTTGCGCGAACAGTTGTTGGACTTTCCGCCGCAACCTGTGATCACCCGCGATAATGTTACGGTTGCCATAGACTCCGTGCTCTATTATCAAATCACCGACCCGCTTAAAGCTATCTACGAAGTCGCTGATCTTACCGGTTCGATCATGCAGCTAACCATTACTTCTATGCGCGCCATCATCGGCGACCTTGACCTTGATCACACCTTCGCATCACGCGATTTGATTAACAGCAAGCTTCGCATGGTGCTTGATGAAGCGACAGACCGCTGGGGCGTGAAGGTAACACGAGTTGAAGTACGCAACATTCATCCACCGGAAGACGTGCGCGTGACGATGGAAAAACAGATGACCGCCGAACGCAACCGCCGCGCTCTGATCCTGCAAGCCGACGGCGAAAAACAAGCGGCGATTACCCGCGCCGAAGGCGAAAGACAATCTGCCATCATGCGCGCTGAAGGCGAAAAAGAGTCCGCGATTCTCCGCGCCGAGGGCGCAGCGCAGGCTCGTCTTCGCGCTACCGAAGCAGAAGCGCAAGCGATTCGTCAGATTTCAGAATCCATCAGCGATAATCAAGGAACCTCTGCCTATTATCTGCTTATGCAACGCTACATTGATTCGCTCACCCATATGGCTACCAGCCAGAACTCAAAGGTAGTCTTTATGCCTATGGAAACCAGTTCAGTGCTTTCATCGGTTGGGGCGCTCAAAGAGGTCTTCGGCGACCTGACAGGAAAGCCGGAAACCACCAAAGAGATGCCGAAAAATCAGATTAGTCTTGCTTCGCCAAGTATGCCACCGATGAAAGTTTTAGAATAAGAGTAAGCGATGAAACGAGAGAAGAAAAGTTTGGGGTTTGGCACAGCTGGACGGTTTGCATAGAACCTGGCAACAACTGTCCTGTTGTGCCAAACTCCACTACGCCATGTCCGATGAATTCAACGCGTTGCAGTAACAAGGTACGT
>JANMSG010000510.1:0-9230 GCA_031389065.1 Acidobacteriota bacterium
CGACGAAGCTTGTCGTCGTTGATATTGCGCCGAGTTCGATTAGTAACAAATCATCCTTTGAAAAGGCAGTAAGAGCCGAGAAGCGGGTGAACAAGTTTCTGCTTCCGCCCGCTGATCCTGCGTACCATTTAGAGATTCCTCAATGAGGCAGACCAACTGAGGTGCAGCATGATCACGGGACTACCGCCATATTGTGAACCGATTGTTCAAGACGTGAGATGTTATTGTCGGCGCTTCTATCGCGTCTACATAGGCAGCGAAGATTACCAGGCACGCTTTGCTGAGAAAATAGCTGTTGAACTTGGCGCTCGTTTCGTAGACGCCCGGCGCGAACCGTTCCTAACTTGCGCTTGTGGTCAGGCTCTGGATTTCACGCCTGAATGTTCATTGATGATTCAATAACATGATTTTGAGTCGTGAATCTTGCGCAGAAATGACGCGCAGTGAAGCGGAAAGGGGTGTCAGGGGTGTGTCACACGGGAAATCGCCCTAGGACACGCTTGATGAATCTGCCACGTAACTAGCGGCGACATTCTGAAAAATCGAACATAGGCGATTCGCACACTGTGCAACAGGCATTTTAATAAAGAGACTGGAGCATCGAAACTAACAAGAAAGGCAGGATTACAATTTATGAGCAGCAAAACAGCAAACACTACAGCAAAGGCACCGATTTCCAAAAACGGCAGCCGAGGCGCAAAGAAGAGTATCCCTGATAAACTCGAACCAGGCTTCAAGGTTGATCGCTCGCGTGCTGCTCGCTCCATGTCAAAGGCGTATGCAATGGCTCAGAATAGATCGCAGGGAGAGAAACCAGGCAAACCTTCTGTTCAGATTGTAACGGTTGCGGAACTCAACACTCTTGAACGCGATACATCTGAGACGGCAAAGGCAGTCTTAAAGGTAATGCGAAAGACGCATCAAAAGCTCTATGGCGGAAAGGCGAAAGTCAAGAGTGCCTAAATACGTCTTTGACACAAACATCTTCATCAGCCGACTTGCTGATAGATTGGAGGTGTACAAAACGCTCTACGTTTCTACGGTTGTTCTTAATGAGCGAATGACAGCCTCCAATGACCTGGGCGATTTTCGCTCCTATCTCTCAATCTGGCAGAAGGCTCAAAAGGATAAAGTTTTGTTGGTGCCTAATCCTGAGGACTGGTTGACAGCGAGCCGCATCGCCTATGCCCTCGCACAAGAGAGAAAGCAGCAGGCAGGCGGTCAGGCTCCAAAACAGAGCGCAAAAGTTAAGCAGGAAATTGCTTTTGACTGTCTGCTTGCCGCCAGCGCTGCGCGTGAGGGTGTCACGGTCATCACCTTAGACAGCAATGATTTTCGGGCAATCAGACGACATTGCAAAAACCTTGACCTGATGATCGTAAAACTGTAAATCAGTGGAATCGTAAAATGAAAGATTAAGATTCAATTTCGGCTTGCCTTACTCACGACTGATCATTGTGAGGACAGCCGCGCAATCCTGAGCGTGTCGGCAAGCTGATAAATCAGGAAGCCTACAGGAGAGGCATGATAGTTAACCCACCAACAGAAAAATGCGAGGCGTGCGGTAGCACTCATAGCGACCCTGCAATGAAAGGCGCTTCAATAGGAAGCGATAGGTTTTGTTCTTGGTGTTCTCTTGAGATTGAAGGAAAACCTACATCATTTGTTTTACATCGAATGCCTCCTCCCCCAATCGATAAACGAATACTCGCCGCTCAAACCAGCCTTCATCTCTGGGCAAAACAAAAGGTGGATGACTATGCTGAATTTAATTGGTACTCCTGCTTTTACTATGGAAAAAGCTATGGCAAAAAATGGAATGACTATTTGGTAGAGTTTGTTGGGATTCCTGCAAGAATTGTTAACAGTGTCGGGATTCCACAGAGCTATGGGATCGTTCGAGATGTACCAGTTTATTATCCTTCTGCTGAGTTCTACCCACCAGAAGACGATCTTTTAATTTGCCGAGCAAGAATTTTCTACAAATTTTCTTTGGCATATCTTCAAATTCTTTATGACAGGACTACAGGCAAAAGTAGATCAATAGAAAACACCCAACACTCCAGCATCCCTGAAATAGAACTCGTCTGTAGAGGGTTAGAGTTATTTTATGTAATCAAAGATAAGCCCGGCCCCTCCAAGGGGACCTCGAAAACAATGACGCGCGAAACATACCTCGAAGGCTTTGAAAAAGCCTTGAAGAACAATCCACACCTAACAAAAGAAGCCTTAGCTTCACTGTGTTCCTCAAAATCAACCTTCTATCGTGACCGCAAAGCAAGGATGTTTTCAGACGACGATATTGAAGCTATTCGCTCTCGCATCCTAAACGAAAGAAAAACCAAACGTATTTGCTCTTAATATTCACCTTCCTTCTTTTGCCTATCATTTTGTGACTCCCGCATCTCTGGGACATCTCTGAGACCCCCTATCTTACAAAATCCTTTAGGCTGCTTGCGTGGTGAGGATTAAGCAGCCTCACCACAAATATACAAACAAGGAGAAACACCGATGCAGATGATAACCGGTGAGGTGGCGCGACGATTTAATTGCAGCGCAGAAAATGTCCGACGCTGGGAGCGGCAAGGCAAATTAAAAGCTGAAAAAACCGCAACGGGACAGCGAATTTTCAATAGCGAAGAAGTCGAAAGATTTGCGAAAGAGCGCGAGGCAAGGCGACAGGAAAGAACGGCATAAAAGAAAAAGCTCCGCGCGCAAACACGGAGCTTTTTCAAAACAAAAATTAGGTTAACAAATGCAGACTACAAGAACAGCACAAAATTTGCAACCACCTCTGCCGTTTGATGGGCAGAGTCCCGCTCACACCACAAAGCGCGGTCGTAAACGCAAGCACGATTCACACATCGTACGCGAGACCTCAGCCGAGCTTTTCGAGCAAGCCAAGACAAAGCGCAACCAGGCATTTTCACTCATTCTCTCATTGCTCACTGAGTTCGATTTTGTTGAGCCTGTGAAGAATCTCACCTCGAGGCAGATTTTCGATTTATTGAAAGCGCGAAATATAATCCGCGCGAATGCTGAAATTGGTTATGTTCGACCGCGATTGACTGATCTGTTAAATGTAGAATGTGTTACAAATCCGCTTGATGAAGATGGCATCCCATTCGAGAAGAGGATAAAAGGATTCCCCGCTTCGTATACCTGGCGAATCACTGAGAAAGGGCACGAGCTTCTTGCTTGCCTGACCATTCTAAATGGCGGGGTGAAACTATGAAGCCAGCTATCGCCTTTGATCGCAAAGACCTCGATTTCAGCTATGAAAAAGTGCCAGTGGCGCTCAAGGACTCAAAGCAGTGGGTTGTCTGGAAGTTACAGAAGCGGAGCGGAAAATATACGAAGGTTCCATTTCAGGCGTTGACAGGGCGTTGCGCAGATACAACCGATGCCAATACCTGGACAGCATTTGCTCAGGCTCTACAATCTCAGTCCGCTGGAGACTACAATGGCATTGGTTTTGTTTTCAGTAAAGGCATTTGCGGAATTGATCTTGACGATTGCCGCAGTGTTGGAACTGGCGAGATTGAGGACTGGGCAACACAGATCGTGAAACTACTCGATAGCTATACAGAAGTTTCACCATCGGGGATGGGTTTGCACATCTTCGTGAAAGCGAAGTTAAGCGGACCGGGTATCAATCGCAGCATTAATAATCACAAATTTGAAATCTATGATAGTGCGCGTTTCTTCACAGTAACGGGCTTGCATCTCGAAGGCACTCCAACTTATATAGCTGAACGACAAAGCAAAGTTGATGCGCTCTACAAAGAGGTATTAGAGCAAACAACGAAACAGCCTTCGAGCAAGCCCTCTCAAAGCCCTCGACTACAAGCTGATGATGAGATTTTACGAATCGCCACACGCGCAAAGAACCGCGTTAAATTTCAGAAGCTCTACGCCGGCGATGCGAGTGGATATAAATCTCAGAGCGAAGCAGAGTTGGCACTGATTTCAATCTTGTGTTTTTACAGTCAGGATGACGATCAAGTTGAGAGACTTCTAAAAGCCAGTGGCTTTATTAGGTCAAAGCATGATCGTACTGATTATATTGAGCGCACAATAAAAAAAGCCAGAGGCTCTCAGACGAAACAGTACAGAACAGGCAGCCCTTGTAAATCAGATGAGCTTATTATCAGTGAGTCTCCTGAGCAAAACGCGTATTTGAAAACCCTTCTGCGCAACACAGCAAGGGTTCTTGATGCCTGCGGTTTGATTATGGATGCCCTTGGGTTTGAAAGCGATCATCTGCGCATTTTGACTGCATTGATCCGATTTGGGCGTGATGAATTGCGCCCATTCAAAGCGACGCAAAAACAACTGCTCCAAAAGTACGGAAAGATACGAAGTGTCAAAACAATCGCCAGAGATTTGCATGAGTTGCTCGATGAACAAAAAAACTTGAGAGTTGAAATACTCAAATACTGGCCAGGTAAGCAAAACCTGAGAACCGGCGAAGGAATCCCCTCGCTTTTTCAGAATCTCTTACTTCAATATGCACTTCGTGCGATCAATCAAGCTTTTGAATCACGTCATCAGTTTCCGAATTTGGCAAAAGCCTTAAAAGTATCCTGCCAAGAAATCGCTACGCATATTCCCAGAAGCCTTGCGGTTGAAAAGCCTGTCACTGTTATCTCAGAGGCAAAACTTATGAAGCAAAAAACACAACGTGCAGTTAACGAATTTGCGCGAGTTCTTGCAGAGCTAAAAGAGTATGGCGCCAATGATGAGGAAATAGAGAATTTCGCCGACTCAATAAAAACAGACGCCTTGAATCGGGTGATGAAATCACCTGAGCAATCGGACAACCCTGTCCCCCCTATTATCCCTGTGAAGATAAAGAAGGCAGGACAACACTGAGGCGACCAAAAAAGGTAGTTTGCTAGGTAGGACAAAATGTCCGCCCTAGCAAAACCCGATCATTGAGCAATTGAAGGAGAAACTATGTCAACTGCAATGAACAAGGTTTTGAAAATATCGAAGCCCACACTAAGCGCCCAGCAGATAAAAGAAGTGCTGCGATGCCTGCCCGATGAACAGGAGCGGCTCGTTGTACTGCTGCTGTCTGTAACCGGGTTGCGAGTGAGTGAAGCAATCGCGCTCAGGTGGATGGACTTTGAAGACGGTCCGTGCCAACTATCAATCAACCGCACGCTCTACAAAGGCAAGCTCAAGGAATCGAAGACCGAAGCTGGCGCGGCCTGTCTCAAACTCCATTCTTCAGTAGTTGCTTTGTTGCTGAGGCATAAGGATAGGTCTTCGTTTCAGTCCAGCGAAGATTTCATCTTTTGCCAGGCAAACGGACAGCCTCTGTCTTACTGGGTATGCCTCAATCACCTTCGTCAAGCGATGAAAGATGCTGGAATCACAGTGGAGGGAGGCAAGCACGGCTTTCGTATCTTCCGTCACTCAGCAGGGTCATTGCTTTACGAAAAATCCAGAGATTTGAAACTGGTTCAAGGAGCAAAAGCTTATGTCAACAGCAACCAACAATCTTTTGAGAATGCCGAATAGCCAAAGTGCAAAGCCCGCGTTGAATCTCCCAGAGCCCCGCGTATGGGCACCGCAACACCTGGCTGATTTTCTTGGCGTAAGCGTCAGTTGGATTTATAAGCGCACAATGGAAAACGCTGAAGACGTGATTCCGCGAGTACCAGGCATCGGTCGTCTGCGCTTTGATACTGCGAGTCCGCGCTTTCAAGACTGGATGCGGCGACAGCTTGGTTACGTTGACATTGAGGTGAGCGATGAATAGAGTAGCGGCGCAAACAGAGCGCGGGTCACAACAAAGGAGATTTGTTATGACCCGACGAAAAACGTATCAAAAAGGAAGCGTCATAGAGCACAACAAAAACTGGACGCTTCGCATTCGTGAACTCGATCACGTTACGCGCCGCTGGAAAAATCTGCGCGTTCCGCTTGGTGTGTTCAAAAGCAGCAAGGATGCGCGCAAAGCTGCCGACCCGATTATAAGGGAAGTCAATGGGCGCAACAACTCAGAGCCGAAAAAGCTCTATGCCGATATTACTTTCAAAGAGTTCATCCAGACTCGTTGGAAGGCATATCAAAAGACGGCAAAGCATCAACCTACGACCATAGAGAACCATGATAGTTTGACAAAGAATCACTTGCTACCCTTCTTCAAAGAGATGAAGCTGCGAGAGATTCAACCGTCAGACATTAGCAAATTTCTACAGACAAAGATTGATGAAAAGTTTGCCAATAACACATTGCAGAATCTTTACGGGATGCTGCGCCTGATGTTTGACATTGCACAACAATTTGACCTGATTGAGAAAAGTCCTGTGAGGTCAAAGATTCATAAGCCAGAGTTTGAGAAAGTCAAAAAGCCGACGCTTTCAGCCGTTCAGATTCAAACGATCATCGCGAGGCTCCCAAACGAGCAGGAGCGCGTTTTCGCTTTGCTTCTGGCAATGACTGGAATGCGTATCGGTGAAGCCCTGGCTTTGCGTTGGCTGGACTTTAATGCCGCTCGGAGTGAGTTGATGATCCATCACACTCTACACCGCTTGAAGTTAAAGAAACCGAAAACCGAACGTAGCTTTGGGACGCTCAAGCTTGACCCGCGCATCGCGGCATTGCTGGTGTCGCACTGGGAGCGGGCATCCTTCCAGGCAGAGGATGATTTTATGTTTTGCCGCGAGGATGGGCGCCCGTTGAATCAATCTGCCTTGAGAAACCATCTCTACCAGGTGATGGATAAGTTGGAGATTGCGCGCACGAACGGGAAGCACGGCTACCACATCTTTCGCCACACGGCAGGGACGTTGCTCTATTCAAAGTCGCGTGATTTGAAACTCGTGCAGGGAATGCTCAGACACTCGGATATTTCGACAACGTCAGACATCTATGTGCATCTCAATGATGATGTATTGAGTGAGGGCACAACGATTCTGGCCGATGAAATACTGGGAAACTGCACCCTACTTGCACCCGAAGAAAGCAAGATGGTCAGCTAAGTTCTTTGACAGTCACAGATTGAGAAATCTAGCGATTATTAAGGATGTAAAAAAATGCCTGACTCGCATTTGGCTACTGTTGGTTTTTCAATGATTTGCCAAGACAAGAAAAGAAAGTTTTGCACGAATCCGTCCCCCAACTGCCCCCCAACTGTCCCCCACTTTGAAAGGAGCAGTCATGATGTATTAGCAATTGTCTCCAATTGCTAGGGTAGCAAAAACGCCACCCTCTATTCTCTCTCTTCTGTGTTTATTAATAGGGGGTAGCACTTTTGATACCCTAGGCGGAAAGATTTTCAGTTTGCTCCCGCCTTCCTCATCGTCTGCAAGAGGCAACGATGAAGGTGAAGCGTTTTTGAACGAGCGTAAGGGAGCGTTTAGCCCGGTCTGAAAGATGGTCGGGCTTTTTATTAACAATACCTTCGCCAATTTAAGATGGAGTTGCCGTTGCTTTCTGCGAATGAATGCGCCCTAAGCTCCCGATTTGTTCAATGATCTCTTCTATTAAAATTGGTTCTGGTTTTTTCAGAAGCATTTTTATTGTTTCTTTGGCGTATTTCAAGCCCCGATAGTAGGATTTCAAGTCCAAGATTCCACAATCAGGAGAACCACTTGTCCAGTCTTGCAATTGTTTTCCACTCAAGTTGACCAGGAAAAAAGAGAGGTTGGCTCCATTCCTCACTCCTTCTTCGCTGCGGTTCATAAAGTCTTCAAAACCGAAATGTTGTTTGGCATCTCGGAAGTTGAACTCAATTTGGAATCGCAGACCGTAATACTCCACCAAGAGTTCATAACCTAAATCCAGATCACTGCTAAAGAGGATGACGTGACCTTGTTTTTGAGTTCGCAAATTGGTCTTGACGACGATGACAAGGTTCAAGGCTTGGGCAAACTCTTTGTGCAACACCCGACACTGATAGTACTGCGTCACCAACTGTCCTTCTCTACTGGTTTTCACCAGATGCTTAATCGGCAAGTTTTTCATATCCAGTTTCTTTCCGTATTTTGGGTGTCGACCTCTGCCTGAATAAACTCCCTCAAACTCTTCGTGCAAAGCCGCATCGCGCCGCAGTTTGGAAATCAGATGAAGGTTATTTTTTCTCGCCATCCATACGGCTTGGTGGTGTCCGAAATGACCATCCAAAACCAGGTAAGTCAAAGGCAGGAAACCACCGATCAGATGTAACAAAGCCGCTATCATCGTGTCAATTCTGTTGAGTTCCGCACTGAAATCCATTTTGCTTTTGTCTTTATTCTGGCTGCCTTTTTTGCGACCCAAAGAGGTTGCTTCTGCTTTTGCTTTCTTCTGGGTTGGCTTTTTCCGGTTGGCTTGTTTGGCTTTGGCAGCCTCTTTTTCTGGCGCAGTTTTGATGACTTGTTCGACGCTGACAGGATAAGAGCGATGCCCGTTGACAGCGATTAAAGAGAGGGCGAAAAAGGCTAAGCCGCCAACCGGTTTTTGTAATAAGCCGGAAAAGAATCGGTCAACTCCAGGAGTCTGTTTTCCGGCTTTGGTGACGACCGTCTCATCGCCGGCAAGCAGATAGGTCTCCTGTGATTGGTAAAGCTGATGACGAAAAAAGAGCCAAAGGATGTTTAGCCAAGGCAACTTTGAGGCAAAGAATCGTTGCAGGGTTCGATAGCTCCCCCCTTGATTTGTCCAGCGCGAAATCCCCAGCATGGTGACCCGACCGGTCATCGTAAAAACGGCTTCACAGATGATGGCTACTTGACGTAAAGAGGTGGTAGAGAGAATTGGTTCAAGACAAAGTAATGGCACTAATATATTTGACTCACCTAGTGAGAATCATGGTAATATTACCCCAAGAAGCAAGCCTAAGAAAAGAATAGGATACTGGGGGAACGCTATGCCAACAAACATGGTTAATTTGGATGCTTTAATTCGTAAGGAAGATTTTGAAGTCCAGACTACCGAGAAAGCGATAGATGACATTAAACATGAAATAACTGCTAGTAACTTGGAAGAAAAAAACCTTATTTTTAAGATTCTAAGAAAACCAGATTTTCAAAGAGAAACAGCGAACTGGACGCCCGAAAAAGTAGCTGATTTAGTGAAATGTTTCGTTGAGGGTGATTTAATTCCTGCGATTATTCTGTGGAGATCGCTAACAGGAAATATTTTCGTTATAGATGGCGCACACAGGCTTAGTGCCTTGATAGCTTGGGTGCATAACGATTACGGCGATGGTAAAATTTCCAGACAGGTTTTTCAAA
>JANMSG010000522.1:0-4423 GCA_031389065.1 Acidobacteriota bacterium
GCCTGAAATTGATGCGCGCGAGATTTTAATTGCCAATCACAGAACCGAAACCCATCTTGCCAATTTGTTGAGCGATTATTTGCCGCGCCGCTTCGCCCATACCTGGTGCGATTTATACGCGGTGTCGCAGTCTATGAAGCGTTACACAGCGGATGAAATCGAAGCCATCGCGCAAAAGCTCAACGATTGGCGATTGCAGCCTGACGGAACCGAAGGCTACCAGAAAGCTGAAGTCACGGCTGGCGGCGTGGATACCAAAGAGTTGTCTTCAAAAACGATGGAGGCAAAGCGCGTTGCGGGGCTTTATTTCATAGGCGAAGTCGTTGATGTAACAGGGCAACTTGGCGGCTACAATTTTCAATGGGCTTGGGCATCGGGCTTCGCAGCAGGTCAAAGCGTTTGATTGATAATCATCTGTCAAGCAGGTCAGGAGAAAAACAAAGCTCCTTTTTACAACAGTAAGATTCACCGCACAGAGGCAGAGCCCGGTAGGCAGCTTTTGCACTGTACAACCTTTCGGCTTCCTGCTACGTTCTCTGTGGGTCGCTTTAATTTTTCAAACCTTATTTACTGCAATTATCCAACCGATTTATGCACAGGTTTCAAAGTGATTTCTGTTCTCACCCTGCCGTATTTTGGAAATCTTGAGGTTTTCGACATTTCAATGGTTTGTACGTTCCTTCAATTAAAATATTCGGGTTCAGTCATGGCAAAGATTCTTTTTTGGTTCTCGATTACGGCGGTTTTCTACACTTTCGCGGGCTATCCTCTAGCGGTTTATTGGCTTGCGAAATTCCGCACCCGCAAAGTCGCTAAGGCGTATATTACGCCTTGCGTGTCCGTAGTTATCGCGTGTCTCAACGAAGAAAAAAATATCTCGGCGCGAATCGAAAATCTGTTACAGAGCAATTATCCCAAAGACCTTTTTGAAATCATTGTGGTGTCAGACGGCTCGACTGATGACACGGTGGAAAGAGTTCGTCGATACGAAGAAAATCGTGTGCAGGTTTTTCATTACAACGAAAGGAAGGGCAAACCGACAGCGCTCAATTTAGGTCTGGAAAACGCCAAGGGCGAGATCATCGTTTTTGCAGATGCGCGTCAATCATTTGAAGCCGACGTCATAAAAGAACTCGTCGCCAACTTCGCAGACTCGACGGTAGGCGCGGTATCGGGTGCCTATTTGATGAACGACAACAGAGGTTCTACGGTTGGTGAAGGCGTTGGTTTTTATTGGAAATATGAAGAATTAATTCGCAAGAGCGAAGCGCGACTCGGTTCTGTCATCGGTGCGACGGGCGCAATTTACGCCATACGTCGCAACCTTTGGGAGCCTGTTCCAGCTGAAACGATTCTCGATGATGTCTATACGCCTATGCGCATTGCTATGCAAGGGTATCGGGTCGTCTTTGAAGAAAAAGCTCTGGCGCATGACGCGGTCGCAAAGTCAGCCTCGCGCGAGTTCTCGCGCAAAGTTCGCACCTTGATGGGCAACTATCAACTCTGTCAGCTCATGCCGCGCTTGATGTTGCCAAGTAGCGGATTGCTCTTGCAATTCTTTTCGCACAAGCTGATGCGCCTTGTCGCGCCGATTTTTTTGGTGATTCTGTTTGTTGTGAATTTGCTTTTGCCAATGCAGGTTACTTCAAATGCGGAAGCGATTTTTTATCAAGCGACGTTTGTCTGTCAGTTGAGTTTTTATGCCAGCGTTTTGTTCGGATGGTTTTTATCAAAGAGCAATCGCAAAGTGCGAATCTTCAATGTCGCATATGTTTTTTCAGTGATGAATGCTGCGGCGCTTGTCGGGCTGTTTTACTTTATATTCAGCAAACGAAACGTCTGGGTTCGCAGCGAATGAGTTTTTTATTACCAGTGAATGGTAATCGAAGTCGTTACCGATAGAGATTGAAATATGAGCAGTGCCTATCAATCATCATCAGATTTTGAGTTGAGTGACGAGTTGAGCGATAATCTCGACGCGAAAAGCCAAACCAAGTCTAAAGAAAAGCTTTCGGTCTTTGTCGTTGGCGTAGCTTTGCTGACCCTCTTTTTCGTTACGCAATTGCTTCAACTCCTGCCGTTTCTGCATAGCATTCCTCTCGCAAAAATTGTCGTCGGCTTCGTCGTTCTGATTTTTGTCTTTTCGCCTCATTTGCTTGCCAATCGTCTTCGACTTCGTGAAATTCCACAGTTCAAATACGTCCTTTGCATATTAGTTTTTGCGATTCTGACAACGCCGATTTCGATTTGGCCGGGCGGCAGTTTTAGCTTCATCGTCGAAGGCTATGCAAAAAACATTGTGTTTGTTTATTTTTTGGTGCAAGGAGCGCGAAACGAACGCTCCACTCGTTGGATTGTAAGCGCCCTCATCTCAGGTTGCGTATTGATTGTGATCTCACTACTTACGGGCTTCGGGCCTAAGATCAGTATGGACGCAAGAGACGAGCGCATTAATGTTGCGGGAACTTACGATGTCAACGACTTAGCCCTGTTGTTTGTCGTCACCCTACCATTCGCTTTTTTCATGTTGAAAGAGAGTACGAAATATCAACGCTTGTTACTGTTAGCGGCAATCGCTTTGATGATCGTAGGCATCATCAAATCCGGTTCGCGCGGCGGCTTTCTGGGGTTACTTATCATCAGCGCATTATTGTTGATACGCTCGTCAAAACAAGCTCGCAAATATGCACTCATCGCCATACTCGGCGGCGCAATTATATTCGTAGCCGCCGCGCCTGCGGCTTACTGGGCGCGCATCAGCACGATCTTGAGTCTCAAAAAAGATTACAATATGAATCTGCAAACCGGGCGCATGAAGGTTTGGGAAAACGGCTTGAAGATGATCGCAGCGCACCCTCTGACAGGAGTCGGTATCAATTGTTTTTCAATCGCGCACGCCGATTATTCAGGCACGAAAATCAACATATCGCCGCACAACTCTTTTATACAGATCGCCGCAGAATTGGGCATTCCCGGCTTCCTTCTCTTTGTCGCGATCATCTTCACTTCCATTTTTGCGGCCAGACGGGTGCGCCGCCTTACCAAAGAAGGGGCAGTTCCTCAAGAATTCTGGTGGCTGGCGGCCGCCATTGAAGTCAGCTTCATAGGATTTATCCTCCCTGCGGCGCTTCTGACCCATGCCTACTCGCCAATCTTCTGTTTCTTGACGGGAATATCAGCCTCACTTGTTGCTCGTTATCAAGCCGCAGCGACGGTGCAAGAAGATAACGAAGCAGAGATTGAATACGCTTAGAGTTCGCCTATTTTTGAAAGTCTGTAGTAAGGGGAACCGTTTCGCCCGCTTTTACTTCTACAGATTTCTGGAAAGATTTATACCCTTTGAGTTCAAGGTGAACCGTGTATTTGCCCGGCGCTAAATCTGTGATTGTGGTCGGCGAAGTGCCGCGTATTTGCGGTTTGCCTGCCTCGCCTCCTTCATCTGCCATGAGCATGACCGTTGCGCCTGATGGTCTGGAGCCTATCTTTATCGCGCCCATTGACGAATTTGATTTATTGCCTGTGCTTTGCGAAGGCGTTGCGCTATTGGCAGCTTTTGTACCATCGTTGTTGGAAGTCCCGACAGGTTGATTGCAAGCCGTCGTTGCCAAAAGAGCTGACGCGAGAAGCGTTGTGATGAGAATGCCAAATAATTTCTTCATGAATATTCCTCTATGAAATAGCAAGATGAATTGTGCGATTCGCCGGTTGTTGAATGTTGGAGAATCAGTTCATGACGATACAACAGAAATCGCCTGGCAACAAATTCAGTGCAGCTTGTGCAAGGCAATAACTTTGCATAATACTTTCAATCTTCTCAATGTCAAAGAATCGCAATCACTCATTTCAAAAGGTGCGCGAATTTATTCAGCGTCACGCGATGCTTGATGAAGCAAGTGGCGTTGTGATTGCCGTGTCTGGCGGCGCTGACTCCGTTGCGTTGTTGGATATGCTTGTGCGTTTGCGCGAAATTATAGCGAAGCAAAACGATACAAAAGAGTTAAAACTTCACGTCGCCCATCTCAATCACTTGCTGCGCGGTAATGAATCCGACGCGGATACAAAGTTTGTCTTGAGCCTGTGTGAGCGCTTAGACGTCGCCGCATCAATCCATGCGCTTGATGTGAAGGCTGTGGCAAAGAATACAGGGAAGGGAATTGAAGAAACCGCCCGCGAATCGAGATACAAGTTTTTCCTCAAAGTGGCAACTGAAGAAGGATGCGACCGCATTGCAACAGGGCATACAATGAGCGATCAAGCAGAGACTTTTGTGATGCGTCTTGCGCGCGGCGCAGGGCTTCGCGGGCTTGCGTCAATGCGTCCGAGCACATCTGCTCATATCTTCAGCGAGATAGAGACGGGAGAAAGGTACAGCAGCACAAAGAACGAAGAAAATAACAGCCATGCAGAGAACAAGGAAAGTAAC
>JANMSG010000554.1:0-1649 GCA_031389065.1 Acidobacteriota bacterium
TCCTGCTCTTTTCTTCGGCACAGGCGTTGCAAAAGCCTGGGATGATGAAGGCATCGGGGTTTTGAGTTTGATGATCGTTGAAGTAACGAGCAATCATTAGTTGAAATCCGCGTCATCATCAAAACCACAATCTGCAAAAGTCGAATACAAATAGGAGAAATTCAAATGGAGATAAAAATTACAGTTGAGATTGAAGGGTACAGAGAGATCACTTTTGAAAAGTGGCTACCGCGACATCCCGAAGAATATCCCCGCTTTGAAATCGCCATCAACCACGTTGGCGATCTGGTGGCAGCTTTCCTCGATGAACATGGCACAAAAGAGTTCTGGCCATTTGACTATGTGCCTTAAGCTTTGTCGCCGCGCGATTGCTTCCCTATCGCATGGGTATATTGCTGCCAAGCCCGTCAGGTCTCTCTTTGTCACTGAGTTTGAGGAGGACGACTTTGGAAATTAATCGTTTGTCTCCAGACAAACGATTAACGGCTTTCGTAGCCCCTGACCTTGAATTGGTCTCTATAGATATAGAGGCAGAAGGCCCGGCGCAATCCTGCTCAATATGCCCAGCGATATTTCTTTATTATTGAGATTCGAGAGTTCTCACAGCTAGGAGTAGCAAACCATGAACAACCAGGTCTTAGCATTGCCAGTAAATAAACTTTGGACGGCGCAGAATCTTGCGAATTATCTGGGTATGTCCATTCACTGGGTCTACAAGCGAACACAACAAGGCACTGCGGATCCTCCGCCGAGGTGCCCTGGCATAAAACGATTGCGCTTCAACCCGCAAGACAAGAACTTTCAGGCCTGGCTGGAACGCCAGATTGGCTCAGTTGATTTTGCTCATGACCCTCATGTAAACTTCCCTCCATTGAAAACAGAACACGGGCTATAGAAAGGAGACTCTATGGCTCGAAGAATTAGTTATCAACGGGGAACCGTTGAACAGAAGAATGGGAAATGGACACTGCGGTATCGTGTCCGCGACCTACAATCGAAGACTGGCTGGAAACTCCAGCGTCAGATGCTGGAAGATTGTAAAGGGGAGAAGGAAGCCCGAAAGCGGGCGGACGAGATTATGGTCACTATCAATGCCAAAACCAGCGGAGCAGAGGTAGAAACCGTACCGACGTTCGCCGAATTTGCTGAAGGTTTGTGGCAGACCTATCTCATCAGAAAGCAGGTCAAGCCTTCAACCATCTACAGCTACGACTCTATGTTGCGCAACTACATCCTGCCTGAACTTGGTCAAAAAAGACTCAAACAAATCAGCCCGGCTGATCTCACTCATTTTTTCAACAAGCTACAGAAAGATCGAGCGTCGAAGTACCTGCTCAATCTGTACGCCTTGTTGAATACGATGTTTGAGGTTGCCCTGAGCTACGATTTCATTGATGTCAGCCCACTCAGGCGGAAGTTGCATCGTCCGCAGAATAGTCGGAAATACAAGGTGGCTCTGTCAGCAGAACAAATCAGACAAGTGTTGGGAAACGTGCCCGAAGAGCACAAAGCGTTGTTTATTTGTGCAGCTCTCACCGGGGTTCGACTGGGTGAACTCTTAGGGTTGCGTTGGTGTGATGTGGATTTCAATACCTGCAAGCTGACGGTCAATCACAATCTCTGGCGCGGTCAGTTAGGCAGCCCGAAAA
>JANMSG010000597.1:0-15608 GCA_031389065.1 Acidobacteriota bacterium
AACCCGCGTAGCCATAGGTTGCAAACCTGACGCGGTTTTCAATCTTATCGAGTTTCTTTAAGGCTGAATCAACCGGCGTCACTTCAAATAATCGTCCGCCATTGGTGAGGTCTTTCATCACATCCGTGAGCGGAGTTTTGATGGCGCGAATGCGATTTGCCAAGTTCTCGCGATTGCGTTTGTCCGCATCCCGTCTATTTTCTTTATCAATATATCCGCTGTAGCCAGGAATTTTAGCAGATATTTTTTCAATCCAATTTCTCAAGTCGCTCATAAGTTTTATCAACCTCCATCAAGCCATTAAATTTCAAAAATGCGGTTCCCAGACGAAACGCATCAACGACGACTGACAAACTACCGAAATTTATATTACGGTTTCTGCATGGTTATGCCGCTTCTTGGTGCGCTCGAAAGAGTTTTTAAATATTCATCATAAATGCCACGGTCTTCGGCAGTCATATCGCGTATGTAAACGCCTACGGTCCAATTCATGCCATCGTCTGTGGGTTTGTACCAAGCGGCAAAACCCGTGACGATGATCGTTTTTACCGGCAAATCAATTTCAACCTCAATCTTATTTTTGAAGGCAACCGTGTGGTCGCGAATAATGTTGAGTTCACCGGTTTCAATCGTTCCGGTTTTGATGCGCAGACCTTGTTCGCCAGTGTCCAGGACAACGCCTTTAATGACACGCGAACGATGGCCTTCATCACCTTGATCAACTATTGTCAAACGCATGGGCAGAGGCTCTGGCGGTGGGGGCACAAGCCTCTGTTCATTTGGCTCATCAGCCTCGCTCGCGTTTTGCGAAGATACGACTAACTTTGCTCCATCAATCGTGCAGAAGCGATTCGTATCCGCGTAAAAACGATGACATTCAGGACATTCTTTCATAAAACCTCAAGCATTATACGGTAGTCTGTGGGCGGTTTGCCAGTAAACCATTTTTCGCCGCCTGTATTCATTCGGTGCACTGAACTTATCTTTGAGCAAAGATGAAGCCAAAGTCTTGCAAAAGCGCGGTTTCAGGCACAAAACACATACTATAATTTAAAGCGGTATGTTGCCGTGTTTTTTTGGCGGATTTGTGTCGCGTTTGTTTTCGAGTAACTCTAAAGCGCGTATCAATTTCGGGCGCGTCTGTTTCGGCTCAATCACTTCGTCTATGAAGCCGCGTTCGGCAGCGATGTAAGGTGAAGCGAATTTCTCGCGAAATTCGTCGGCGCGATCCTTCGCTTCTGCTTGTGGGTCTGTTGCCTGCGCGATTTCGCGGCGATATAAAATGCCAACCGCGCCTTCGGCCCCCATCACGGCGATTTCCGCCATCGGATAAGCGAAGTTCATATCGGCGCGAATGTGCTTGGAAGCCATGACGCAATAGGCACCGCCGTATGCCTTGCGTGTGATAACGGTGATTTTCGGAACCGTCGCTTCGGCAAAGGCGAACAACAATTTCGCGCCGTGCCGTATGATGCCGCCGTGCTCCTGATTGACACCTGGCAAAAATCCCGGCACGTCTTCAAAGGTAATCAAAGGAATATTGAAACAATCGCAGAAGCGCACAAACCTCGCAGCCTTTATCGAAGCGTCTATATCCAACACACCCGCCAGATAAGCCGGTTGGTTGGCGACGATGCCTACGGAACGCCCGCCGAGTCGCGCAAAGCCTACGACGATGTTTTTGGCGAAGTGTTCGTGGACTTCAAACAGGTAGCCATCGTCAACGACCAGATGAATAATGTCGCGAATGTCATAGGGTTGATTGGGCGATTCGGGAACCACCGTGTTCAAGCGTTCATCGGCGCGACTTGACGCATCACTGGTAGCCAATCGCGGCGCATCTTCGAGGTTGTTTGAAGGGAGGAAAGAGAGCAGTTCACGAATTGTTCTGAGGCAGTCTTCATCATTTTCGGAAGCGAAATGCGCGACGCCTGAAACAGAGTTGTGAGTCATTGCGCCACCGAGTTCTTCTTTCGTCACTTCTTCGTGAGTGACCGTTTTGATGACATCGGGCCCGGTGATGAACATATACGAAGACTTCTTAACCATGATGTTGAAGTCTGTGATTGCCGGAGAGTAAACCGCGCCGCCCGCGCACGGTCCCATAATCGCGGAGATTTGCGGCACGACGCCGGAAGCCAAGGTGTTACGCAGAAAGATATCCGCATAACCGCCCAGTGAGACGACGCCTTCCTGAATGCGCGCGCCGCCCGAATCGTTCAAGCCGATGACGGGCGCCCCCACTTTCATAGCCATATCCATGACTTTGCAGATCTTTTCGGCGTTGGTTTCCGATAGCGACCCGCCAAAGACCGTGAAGTCTTGCGCGAAGACAAAGACGCGACGACCATCAACCAGCCCGTGACCTGCAATCACGCCATCGCCAGGATACTGTTGCTCCTGCATACCGAAATCCTGACAGCGATGTTTTTTGAAGCGGTCGAATTCTTCGAAGCTGCCGTCATCGAGTAAAAACTCTACGCGTTCACGGGCTGTCATCTTGCCTGCCGCGTGATGTTTTTCGATTCGTTCTTTGCCGCCCCCTTCGAGAGCCGCAGCATTCATCTCTTCCAGTCTTTTCATGCCGTCAAGTTTGACTTCAATCTTCTTTTCCGACGTAGCCATTCAATTCCCTCAAAGAGACTCGGTAGTCTCTGTGTTTACAAATTTCAATTGCAGAACCGACAGTCTATCAAAGAGTAGGGAATCAACAAAACTGCTTGGTTGAGAAAGTATGAGTAACCTCTCGCAAGAAAAAGTGCCTGGCATGATCCTGAAAGCCATCAAGCCAGGAAACGTCTGTCGCCAACTTATTGAGCTTATGAAAGATTCAGGAATGGGATATTTCAGACCGCAGAGGTTCGCCTGTGTCGCACGCCGTTATAGCGCCCCGATTGCCGGGCGTAGGGCTGTATCGTCACTTCAGCTATCACCAAGTTCAACCACGTCACCCAGCACGAATATCTCAACCACTCTGCAGTGAAAGTGCAGAGGTTGGGAAATCCGCTGATAAACTGCGGACTGAAAGCGAATACGAATGAAATTCGGGAATTTTCACTCCATCCGCACATTCGTATGGACTGAAAGTTCACTCGAAAAATAAATTTTCTACGCAGGATAGTTTTTGCAAACTTTTTCCGCATTAGTAGGTGAGTCGGAGAGAAAGATTCAAAAATAAAAAGAAGTTTAATGGAGGCACACACCTGTGAAGCATCTAGTGATTAAAAGCTTGGCTCAGGTAATCAATTGGTGCTTGGCAACAAGTTGAGCTGTGAACTTCGGGGTGATGCGTTTTAGGTTGATTCGGTGCTCACACATCGCCAGATAGTTTTTCAAGTACTCTTTATGAACGCCGCGAAACGGTCGCAGGAAATTACGCGCCGGCGTCCACAGCCCTTCAATGGTATTCGTATGCACTTCGCGCACACCATCACCGTCATCATCTCGCGCCCACTCGTGCTGCCTGTGACAGACCGTTGGGTGCGTCCGCTCGACCTGCTTGTAGCCTTGCCATTCATCGGTGTAACAGATGGCCTTTGGCTTCGTGTAGTCATGAACATGCTGCTTCAAGGTCTTGCTGTCTGTATGTTCGCACACCCGCAGGCGGCATTGCCCACTTTGTCTACCCACGGTGCCAACGACTGGCGGTCGGTCATTTTCATAGGTGCCGTGACCGCGTCGCTTGTTGCCGCGACGACGCGGCGGATCGAGCGGATTGCTGTGCTTTTCGCCTTTTTTCCCCCGCGTTCTGAAACATCTCGTCGGTCTCTGTGTCTTCGTCTGTGAGTGCCTCTTGACTGCGCAGGGCAAAGGCATTCGCCTGAATGCGCTGTCGCCAGCGATGCACACACAGGCGCGAGAGCGACAGTTCCTGGGATAGCACGGTGCTGGGCTCGCCTTTGCAGATCCCGCGTAATAACAACACGAGGCATCGCGCATCGAGGTTGCTGCCAGCGATGATCGTGCCCGTATAGAGATTGTAGACCTGCTGACAAAGTAGGCAGCGATAAGCAGCCAATCCACGTTTGCGAGTGCGAAACAGACGCGCCTGCTCGGTTGTGGCTTTGCAGCCGGGGCACCTCAAGCCATTTGGGTGAAAGTATATCGTCATCCAGTCAATGCTTTCTTGAACGTCCAACAAATCGGTTATTGGGAAAATCATTCCCGAATTTTAACATGCACCAATTGATTACATGAGCCAAAGTCTTAAACCATAACTTTGCCAAAAAGCGACTGCATGTTCAATATTGAACAGACTGGGACTCTGTTTGCTGATATGTTTGTTTCTGACCAACTTAAGTAAGAATTCTTGTGCACGTAGGATGTCTGCACAAAAAGTAGGTCAAAAACCGGATTTTATATGCAAAGTCAGGCTCACTCAAAAAGCAATCTGGAAGTTTCCCACTTCAATGTGAGAAAACGCCCTATGAAGGTGCTACGAAGCATGTTTCCATTCGTAATTCAACCGAAGGGTAATTTTTCGCTTTCCTCTGTGAAGTTTCCTCAAAAGAAATACCGTCACGAAAGAAAAAGCTGATTTTGCTAGGTTTGTTCTTGGTATGGTGATTGCCCTATAGAAGACGAGGCTTACGATTAAGGCAAAGGCTACGGCAATGAAGCACAGTTGCAGTGGCGATTGCTTGTACTTTTTGTTTGAAGAGTTGTTCATTCGTTATGGGTAAGGCGACAGGGATTGAGATGAAGGATCGCTTCAATCTATTTAAATTATTTTGGAGAAATAAGCGCCCGGCGTTGGGCTTGGCCCTCGTCATCTGCGTCCTCTTTCTTCAACAGGCTTCAGCTTCTACGCTTTATCTTTGTGATAGCTCTCATTCTTCCTCATTAGGAAAGATGCTTTGCCATTGCTGTCGTCCTGTCACCTCATCCAATTCGAGAAATGGCAAGACTAAGGTAGAGGGAGTTAAGAGTTCCCATTGTAAATCCAAATCCAGAGAAGCTTCGCAAAAGCCAGGAGTGGGCGCTTTCAAAAAGGCGGTTACAACAACTACTGGGGTTCAACCAGGCAATCTGTTCTCGATACCTCACGTATGTTGCCAGAATGGAAAACCTGATGCAGAAATCAAATACGCACTGATCTCTCCTCCAACCATGAATGTAGTTGAGGGTCCGTCTGTTGTAATTGAATCGAGTCCTTTAGGACCTCCTGTATCACACCTGCCAATTTCTCACCAGCATTCAAGACTGATCTACCTGTTTTTATCAAGCTTCTTAATCTAGAGAGCCTGCTCTGGCTATCTCATAAACCGCTTTTTTTTATACACAGTTCGATTGCTTGGCGTATCAAGAGAGCCAAGCTTAGGTGACCTGTGCCTTCAGGAATCTTTGGTCAATGGAGTCTTTCGATGAGATCGAGATTGTATCATTCGATTACCGCCTGGATTTGCGTTCTCACGTTTGCAAGTGCAAATGCAATAGCGCAGCAGCCTCCCAAAGAGGTGTCCCTGGAGACTGGGGGGAATCTTCTTAAGGAAGCTCCAGGCATGCCGCAAGAGGATAGCGTTTCCCTTCGTGGGCTTATTGAACAAGGACTGTCGCGCAATCCTGAGATCAAATTAATGGAGCGCAACATTGATATGATGCGGGCGCGGATTCCGCAAGCCAAGGCATTGCCCGAACCGATGGTAAGCGTCGGCTATATGGGCAATATCATTCCCATCCCGCCATTCGATATTCAAAAAGATGATCCCTCGAGCAATCGCTCATTGAGTATCAGCCAGGAGATCCCACTGTGGGGGAAGCGCGCCCTCAAGGGCAAGATCGCTTCGATGAATGCAGAATACGAGTGGTGGGCTTATGAACAGACGCGACTCAATGTAGTAGGCGAAATCAAGGAGGTGTACTTCGAGTTGTTCTATGTGGACAAGGCGATTGAGATTGTAAACAGGAACAAGGATTTACTGGGAAAGTTTGCCAGGATTTCCGAGGCACGCTACGCCGTAGGAAAAGGCATTCAGCAGGATGTTTTAAAAGCGCAGGTGGAGATTTCAAAACTCATTGAGCAGGTAACGATCCTGGAGCAGCGCAGACAGCTTGCCGCAGGACGCATTAACAGTTTGCTCTATCGTGATGTTGAAACATTCATCGGCAGAACCGAAGAGATAAAAGCGCAACCCTTTTCCTTCAGCCTGGGCGAGATGAAAGAACTTGCCCTGGCAAACTACCCTTCGTTGAAGGCGCAAAAGCAAAAAATCAGCCGCGAACAATACGCGATGGAATTAGCCAATAAAGAGTTCTACCCGGATGTTTCCGTATCCTTCACTTACCAGAATCGCCCGAATCTGCCGGAAATGTACGGACTGATGATCGGCGTAAAACTCCCCATATTTCCAGGGCAGCGGCAACGTCCTGCGGTCGCCGAAGCTGCTGCGTCAAAAGCTATGGAAGAAAGACGCTTGCAAAGCCTCATCACAGTATTGTCCTACAAGGTTCAGGAAAAATACCTTGCGGCAAAAACCGCCGAGCGCCTTGTGAGCCTCTACGGAACGACGATCATCCCGCAATCTTCGCTGTCGTTGGAATCGGCGATTGCCGGGTATGAGGTGGGCAGAGTTGATTTTCTGACGCTGCTCGACAATCTGATCACGCTGTTCAACTACGAGCTGAATTACTACGAACAAGTCAGCAACAACGAGAAAGCTGTTGCCGCATTAGAACCGCTGGTGGGAGTCACGCTCAGACCGTGACAACACTTGTGGGAAACCGATAACCGTCCCTCTACTAAGAATCAACTCAGGAGATAGTAGGGGGAAACGAATAAAGGAATTTGAAAAGGAGACATTATGAAAACGATAAACCAAACAATCAACAGAACCTCCGTTCTAAAAGCCTTCGCCTCAATGAGCGTGCTGGCTTTACTCATAGGAATTTTGAGCCTGCCGATGCTCGCCCGTAATCATCCGTCAACTCCGGCTCAAGATGAACACAAGATGCACCATGATAAGTCATCAGGTAAGGATGTCATCATTGGCAAAAAGGGAATGCTTCACTTCACCAAGGTAATCAAAGTCGGTGAGGTTGCTCTACAGCCTGGAATGTATCAAGTACAGCATGTCACAGAAGGCACCAACCATATCATCGTGTTCAAAGAAGTCGCTATGGCAGCCGGCTACAAAATGGGCAACACGCCCGTCGGCAAGGAAGTCGCCCGCGTCCAGTGCACGGTCGAGCCAGTCAACAAAAAGATGAGCAACACCAAGATCACTCTGCGCACCAATGCCGCAGGTGAGAAAGAAGTAGCCGAGGTTCAAGTTGCCGGAGAAAGATTCAAACACCTCCTGTAAACCCGTGAGTCTTTGCCTGTGCCACGGCATTGCTGTGGCACAGGCATTTATTGACTAAAAGACGAGGGGAGAAGCTATGAAAATCCCAGTACAGACAGCAGAAGAAAGCCAAGTCACACAAGGCGGCTTGCCAGTTGTGATACCTCAACCCAAGGAAGGATTCCCGTCGCGCCGATTGGTGGTCGAAATACCGTCGGCTGATGGTAAGGAAGAGGAATTGGCAAAAGAGGAAGCGGTAAAAATTGTTGACTCTTTTTCTGAAATTAAGGAACCGGTTGTGGAGCCCTCAAATAGCAATCTGAAAAAGAAAAGGGTATTCTCCCGTCTCATCTGGATACTGCTCCTGCTCACTCTCGTGGGAGTAGGCTTTTTACAACGCGAAAGACTGCTGAAGTTTTTTTCCGCGACGGATAGCACTCGCTCTTCCGTGTCTACAGCCGAACGCAAGGTGCTTTACTGGCAAGACCCCATGCACCCGGCTTACACCTCCGACAAACCCGGCAAAGCTCCTGATTGCGGTATGGACCTGGTGCCGGTTTATGAAGAGGCAGTAACAGAAGTCAACTTGCCCGATGGAGCCTTCCGAATCAGTCCCGAAAAGCAACAGTTGATCGGCGTTACCTATGGCGAGGTCGCTTATAAGAATGTCTCTAGAGTTTTGAAAGCCGTAGGAAAATTAAACTACGATGAGACAAAGATCGTCCGCATTCACCCAAAGGTTGAAGGTTGGATTGAGAATGTTTTCGTAGATTTTGTCGGCAAGGAGGTCAAGCAGGGACAACCTCTCCTCAGTTTATACAGCCCGGAGTTGGTTTCCACACAGCAGGAATATCTGATTGCGATGAAGGGTCGCAATGAACTGAGCGAAAGCCCTTTCGCAGAAGCTGTTTTCGGCGCCGATTCACTTTATGAAGCGACACGAAGACGGCTTCAACTTTGGGACATCACTGAAGAACAGATTCGAGAGCTTGAAAAACGTGGCGCTCCGGCGAAGGCTATTACGATTTATGCCCCGACGAAAGGCTTTGTCCTGGCGCGCAATGCTTATGCAAAACAGCGGGTCACACCTGAAGTAGAACTCTACTCAATTGCTGACCTTTCGACCGTCTGGCTCATTGCCGACATCTACCAGAACGAAGCGCCTGAGATCAGAATCGGGCAAATGGCAACCTTTACGCTCTCTTACTTTCCCAATCAGACATTCAAAGGAAAAGTGGCGTACATCTATCCGCAAATGGACAACGAGACGCGCACCCTGAAAGTCCGCATAGATGTTGCCAACCCCCGTATGCTTCTGAAGCCGGAGATGTACGCCAATGTCGAGATTCAGATTGATTACGGCAAGCGCATCCTTGTGCCGCAGGAAGCGGTAATGGATTCCGGCTCCGAACAACTGGTTTTTGTGGGGCACGAGGGTGGGTATCTCGAACCTCGCAAAGTTCAATTGGGTGAAAATGTAGATGGACAGTTCATTGTGTTAAGCGGATTGAAAGCCGGTGAGCGCATCGTCACCTCAGCCAATTTCCTGGTTGACTCCGAAAGCAAATTGAAGTCTGCTGCCGCAGGTATGGGAATGCCCGGAATGAATCACGGTGGTGGCGCGCCAGCAGATGCAAAGAAGCCCGCCTCACCAGATCACTCGGAGCATCAGCAAGGCGTGCAACAAACGCCGCAAGCCAAGCCTGAAGAACAATCGCAGCGCCCACCGAAGGCGCAAAAGCCAGAGGATCATTCGCAGCATCAGGGGAAACCAGCGCGCAAAATACTCTACTGGTACGACCCTATGCACCCTGAATACAAAGCCGATAAGCCAGGTAAAGCGCCTGATTGCGGAATGGATTTAGTCCCGAAATACGCCGATGAAAAGAAGGCAAATTAGGAGGCAGCGATGATTAACCGGATTATCGAATTATGCGCCAACAATAAATATATCGTCTTGCTTTTCATCGCTATGGCGACTCTCGTCGGGTTGTGGTCAATGAGGAACATCAAACTTGATGCTATCCCCGACATCTCTGATACGCAGGTTATCATCTATTCCAAGTGGGACCGCAGTCCCGACATCATGGAAGATCAGGTGACCTACCCGATCATCTCTTCGATGCTTGGCGCGCCACAAGTAAAAGACATTCGTGGTTTTTCTGATTTTGGCTACTCCTACATTTACATAATTTTTGAAGAGGGGACAGACATTTACTGGGCGCGGTCGCGCACGCTCGAATACCTGAGCAACATCACGCCCAAGCTTCCCGCAGGCGTGAGCGTCGAACTGGGGCGCGATGAAACGGCTATTGGCTGGGTCTATCAATACGCCCTGGTTGATACGAGCGGTAAACGTAATCTTGCCGAGTTGCGCTCGCTACAGGACTGGCATCTACGGTTTGAACTGCAATCGATTCCTGGCGTCGCAGAGGTCGCGCCGATTGGCGGATTCGTCAGGCAGTATCAGGTGAATCTCGATCCGAACGCGATGCTCGCCTACAAGATCCCTATTGATAAAGTCATTGAGGCAATTAAAAGCGGCAATAACGACGTCGGCGGCAGGATGGTTGAATTCTCTGGTGCCGAGTACATGGTTCGCGGTCGAGGCTACATTCGCTCGGCGGCCGACATTGAAAAGATCGTCGTCGGCAACAACGCGAAGACCGGTACGCCTGTGCTCGTCAAGAATCTGGGGAAAGTCGTGCTCGGACCAGACATGCGGCGCGGCATCGCGGAACTTGACGGGCAAGGTGAAACCGTCGGGGCGATTGTCATCATGCGCTCCGGCGAAAACGCGCTGAAAGTAATAGAGCGGGTGCGCGCCAAACTCATCGAAATCGAGCCGACGCTGCCGGAAGGCGTGAAGATTGTCCCCACATATGACCGCGGCGAGTTGATCGAGGGGGCGATTGCCACGGTGTCAGACTCGTTGATTACAGAGTTAGTGGTTGTCAGCCTGGTGATCATCATCTTTCTCTGGCACCTCACGAGCGCCGGCATTCCGATCATCACGATCACGATTGCGGTCATCCTCTCATTCATTCCGATGCTGGGGATGAACATCACTGCCAACATTATGTCGATCGGCGGTATTGCCATTGCCATTGGCTCGATGGTGGATTCATCCATCGTGACCGTTGAGCAGACGCATAAGAAGCTGGCAGAGTGGTTGGCACAAGGCTCGCCGGGCGATTTCAGGAACGTCGTCATCAGCGCTGCCAAAGAGGTTGGCCCGCCCTGCTTCTATTCGCTGCTGGTAATCGCCATCGCCTTCACGCCGATATTCGCGCTAGAGGCGCAGGAAGGAAAGCTTTTCAAGCCTCTCGCCTTTACCAAAATCTCCGCCATTGCCCTTGCCGCTGTGCTATCGATCACGCTGGTTCCAGCCCTGATCATTCTGTTCATTCGTCCGAAGAAGTTTGACTTTCGCCCGCGCTGGCTGTGCTGGCTCGCCAACAAAATCATTGTCGGCAAAATCTTCCCCGAAGAGAAACACCCGCTCAGTCGTTTCCTACGCTGGCTCTATCAGCCGATTGTCGAATTCGTGCTGCGCTTCCCTTACGCCATGGTCATTGGCGCGCTGTTGGTTGTGCTGCTGACCATACCAATCTACCTGCGGCTCGGCTCGGAGTTCATGCCGCCGCTCGACGAGGGCGCGCTGCTCTACATGCCGACGACGATGCCCGGGATCTCCGTCACCGAAGCCCAGCGACTTTTGCAGACGCAGGACAAGCTCATCATCTCTTTCCCGGAAGTAGAACGAGTTTTCGGCAAGGCGGGACGAGCCGAGACAGCAACCGATCCCGCGCCCTTTTCGATGATGGAAACGGTAGTTGTGCTTAAGCCGCAAAACGAATGGCCAAAGGTGAAGCGATGGTATTCGGACGGTACACCGGAATGGCTGCAAAAAATCCTGCGGCTGGGCTGGCCCGATCATAAGAGCACAGATGAACTGATCTACGGCCCTGGAGGTCTGAACGAGAAGGTGCAACTGCCCGGCGTAGTCAACGCCTGGACGATGCCGATCAAGGCGCGTGTAGACATGCTCTCGACCGGGGTGCGCACGCCCGTAGGTATCAAAGTGCTGGGTGCCGATCTCACCAAGATTCAAGAGATTGGTCAACACCTTGAGATGGCGCTCAAAGATGTTCCCGGCACGACCAGTGTTTTCGCCGAGCGTACAGCCGGAGGCTACTTCCTCGACTTCAACCTCAAACGCGAAGAGTTGGCGCGCTACGGACTAACCATTGATCAGGCGAACATGGTCATTATGTCGGCAGTGGGCGGCGAGGGGGTAACGACGACGGTCGAGGGGCGCGAACGCTATTCGGTCAACGTGCGCTACCAGCGCGATTACCGCAGCACGCTTGACAGGCTCAATCGCACAATGGTGCCGACGATGAACGGGATGCAGATTCCCATCAGCCAGCTTGCAGACATCAAGCTCCTGTCTGGCCCGGGCATGATTCGCGATGAGAATGGACGCTTGAGTGGCTACGTCTATGTGGATGTGGGCGGGCGTGACATCGGCAGCTACGTGGCAGATGCGAAGCGCGTCGTTAAGGAACAGGTGAAACTGCCTGTCGGCTACACGCTCGTTTGGAGCGGGCAGTATGAAAATATGCAACGCGTCGCCGAAAAGCTGATGATCGTGGTACCGATTGCCCTCTTCATCATCTTCCTGCTGATGTACTTCAACACCAAGTCGGCGGCTTACACGCTGATCATCCTGTTGTCGCTGCCCTTTTCGGCAGCGGGCGCGATTTGGCTGCTTTATTTGCTCGGCTATAACCTCAGCATTCCGGTCTGGGTTGGGCTGATCGCCTTCCTAGGCGTTGACGCCGAAACCAGCGTCTTCATGCTGCTCTACCTCGACTTGGCTTATGACGGGAGGAAGGCGAAGGGTCAGATGACAACGAAGGCTCAACTGCATGAGGCAATCCTGGAAGGGTCTGTGCTTCGCCTGCGCCCGAAAATCATGACTGTGGCAGTGGACTTCATCGGGCTGATGCCGGTGATGCTGGCGACGGGTGCTGGCGCAGACCTGACCAAGCGCATCGCTGCGCCGATGATCGCCGGGATGTTCTTCTCATTTGCGCTCGAACTGTTCGTTTATCCGGCGATCTATGCGATATGGAAGTGGCACACCGAAGTCAAAAAGGCTTCACAAGCCTCCGTTGTGCTGGCTTATCAGGAATAGGAGAGAGTCATGAATAGGCTATTCAATCATGCAGTTTTTCGGGCAAAAGCTTTTTCGATAACCGCAATTATTCTGTTGCTCGGAGTGGTAACAGCCGATGCTCAGGAAACCTCTATACCACCGGATGATCCGGTTATGCGGGCGATGAAGAATGTTGAAAATACGGTCAATTCTCGCGCTCAAGCCGCTGAAAAGGTGATTGCCGTTTCCCGCCTTATCAATGACAGCGCTCGCGCCAGGCAACAGGGAGAGTTGAGTCTAGCGGCAGAGATTCTGAAAGAGGCACAGAAAATCGCTTTATTTGAAGAACCAGACACACGAGTCGGTTTGCTAGATGATTTGCATCAGAGGATTGCAAAAGAACTCAACGCGCTCGCCCCGCGCCCGACTCAATCAACGGTACTTTTTAAATCTGAGAAAGCATTTTCAATGGTTCTGAAGGGGACAGCGAAAACCAGGCTCAATCAATATTACAAAACCCTAGCCCCAATACTTGCACAGGAGGGGATGCCTGTCGGGTTATTATCGGTGGCAATGATTGAGAGCGGCTTCAATCCCCTGGCGCTCTCTCCGAAAGGGGCAAGAGGGATATGGCAGTTTATGCCAGCAACCGCCCAACGGTACGGCTTAAGCGTAGGGGCAGCGATTGACCATCGCACCCATCCCGAACAATCAACTCGCGCAGCGGCTCGTTATCTGCGCGATCTCTATCGTCAATTCGGCGATTGGAAGCTGGCGCTGGCGGCCTATAACGCTGGCGAAAACCGTGTGCAACGCATCATTAACAAAACCGGCATACGCGATTTTGAAGAGATGTCACGGCGAGGATTGTTGCCATTGGAGACGCGCAACTATGTTCCTGCTGTCCTTGCTGCTTGGTCACAATTGCAAGGAACCAAAAAGTGAAAAGATGAAGCACAGAAGAGATGACAAATTAAAAATGCCGACGAGCTATGTCGAAACGACCGGCGATGGCGCTACTCATAGAATTGATATAGCAGCGCCAGGCGATTCAAGTACTTCCTCTTCCTGGCATAGTCTTTCTGTCGATAAGATACTGGAGCAGTTGGAAGCGACGCGAGAAGGACTCTCGAATACGGAAGCGGCTCAGCGATTGCAAAAGTACGGGCTGAATACCTTGCGCGAAGCGGAGCCGATTCACCCGCTTTCCATCTTGTTCAATCAATTCAACAGCCTGGTTGTCTGGCTGCTCATTGGCGCGGGCCTCATCTCCGGCTTGCTTGGTGAATGGCTTGATAGCAGCGCGATTCTTGCCATCGTCAGTCTCAACGCCATCATAGGATTCTATCAGGAGTACAACGCCGAACGCGCGCTTGCCGCTCTGAAAAAAATGACAGCGCCGCGCGCCAAAGTTCGCCGCGACGGGCGCGTCGTCATGCTTGCAGCCATCGAGATTGTTCCAGGCGACATCATCGAACTCGAAGCGGGTGATCTTGTTCCTGCGGATGCGCGATTGCTTGAAGCCGCATCGCTCAAAAGCGTCGAGGCAGCGTTGACAGGCGAATCAGAAGCCGTCAGCAAGCGCGCCATCACGCTTGACCAGGCAGATGAGCCACTTGGCAATCGCCAGAATATGGTCTTTACGGGCACGAGCATCGCCGCAGGCACAGGATACGCTATAGTCACAGCCACAGGAATGGAGACCGAGTTTGGTCGTATCGCCAGCCTGCTTGAGGAAGCCTCACTTGACGAAAGCACACCCTTGCAGAAACGGCTTGAGGCGGTTGGGCGAATGCTTGTGTGGGCATCGCTCGGAATCGTCGGGTTGATTTTTGTCTTCGGGTTTCTGCGCGGCATTCCACTGGTTGAATTGTTTCTTACTTCCGTGAGCCTCGCGGTTGCTGCCGTGCCGGAAGGACTGCCGGCAACTGTCACGGTGGCGCTAGCGCTAGGCGTTCAACGTATGGCGCGGCGCGGCGCCTTAGTCCGCAAACTTCCGGCTGTCGAAACTCTGGGTTCGACCAATGTCATCTGCACGGATAAGACAGGCACACTCACGGTTGGAGAGATGACGGTGCGCGAACTCTTTGCTGCTGAAGAGCGCTTTACAGTAACGGGTGAAGGCTACGAACCGGCGGGAGAAATCCTTATTGATGATGTTCGTCCAGATAAAAGGCAAGCAGAGTTTGCTCATCAGTTGTTGACCCTTTTGGTTGGTTGCAACGACGCGCATCTTGTTCACGAAGGAGAAAAATGGATCATCATAGGCGATCCCACAGAAGGCGCTTTGCTGACGGCGGCAATGAAACTCGCCATTGTACAAAGTGAGATTGAGGGCAGCTTTCCCAAAGACCGCGAGTTCCCGTTTGATTCCGACCGAAAACGCATGACCGTAGTACGTAGAATGCCAGGCGGGGAATTGCGGGCGATGGTGAAAGGCGCACCGGACATTCTGCTTGAGCGTTGCACACATATTCTCTGCGCAGGCGGCGTTCGACCAATCAGCGAGCCAGACCGTCTGTCAGTGACGAATAGGATTGCAGGGATGGCTCAGGGCGCGCTCCGTGTTCTGGCAGCAGCTTATCGGGATGTCAGCGCCGACGAGATCAGAGATGCTGATGCCGATGATCTTGAGCGCGGACTCGTATTCGCAGGGCTTGTAGGGATAGATGATCCGCCGCGCGCCGAAGTCAAAGATGCTGTTTGGCGATGCCGCAACGCGGGCATTCGCGTTGTAATGATTACTGGAGATCATCCACACACCGCTATGGCAGTGGCGCGCGAACTTGGTATTGCCAAGGAGGATGATGCGGCGCTCACCGGTACTGAACTTGATAAACTCCCTGACAGCGAACTACAACATCGCGTTCCCCAGGTCGCCGTTTACGCTCGTGTCAGCGCCGCACATAAACTGCGCATTGTGCGAGCCTGGCGAGCGCAGGGGGCAATCATCGCCATGACCGGCGATGGGGTCAATGATGCGCCGGCGATTAAGGGTGCAGACATCGGCATTGCGATGGGAAAGACAGGGACTGAGGTGACCAAAGAGGCGTCGGATATGGTCATCACCGATGACAACTTTGCCTCCATAGCTGCCGCCGTCGAAGAGGGTAGAGGGGTTTACGATAATATCAAAAAGACGCTCCAATATCTTCTGGCAGGCA
>JANMSG010000620.1:0-1901 GCA_031389065.1 Acidobacteriota bacterium
CGGTCATATCCTCAAACGGAATGCCAAGACTGTTGAGAATATACAGAGCTTCGTTAATAACTTTCTTGATGGCTTTTGTTTTTTTGCTGTTGGGCATGAAGTCGGGCACGGCGTAAGTCTCCTCTTTTGGCTCAAACACAAACAATTCCGTTTGCTTGGGTAAATTGCGATACAAAATTTCAGAACTGCTATGACGAATACTGGACTCGAGATATGCTCTGACTGATTTTGCAATGGCGTTAGCAAAAAGTGGCGGAACAGCGTTGCCGACCTGATAGTACTGGCTTGTTTCAGTTCCTTTGAAACTGTAAGAATCTGGAAAACTTTGAAGCCTTGCAGCTTCTCGCACGGTAAGCCGCCGCCGTCTGCCGTCGGGCAGACGGATTCTTTGCATATCACCGGTTGCGCCTGCTAAATTACGGCATGTTAAAGTTCTGGCAGGCCTGTCTAAATACAAGTCTCTCGGGTTGATGCACTTTGAAGCCTTTTCGTAGTTTGCTACGTACTTATCCATGCTTGGAGTAAGGAATTTGGCGTCATCTGGAACTGCAAAGGCCATTTCCTCAAGTGCTTCGCCTGAGGTCACTTTTCGCTTTGCTTCATGAGGAAAATGGAAATCCCCACGATGCCCGACAACAATGAGTCTTTCGCGATTCTGTGGCACACCAAAATTAACAGCATTGAATAGCCGATACTCAACGATATAATTTAAACTTTTCAGCTTGGACAAAACTTCTTCAAAATAATCTAAATTTCTATATAGAAGTCCGCGAACATTCTCAAACACCCATATATCAGGGTCTGTCTTCTCAATAGCGTCAATAAAAACCGGAAAGCCGTCTCTCGCATCTTTAAGACCTAACTGCTTTCCTCCAACGCTAAAAGGCTGGCAAGGTGGCCCTCCAATAACAACAGATATATTTTCAGGATATTTCTGGTTTGTATCAAGGCGGAGACAATGACAGTCACCAACAAGGTTTGTTCGGTATGTGGAGGCGTAGTCAGCCACCATTTCATAGCCGATGGTTCGTATGCCACACGACTCAAAACCGAGTGATAATCCGCCGCAACCGGCGAATAAATCCAGAGCCGTGTACTCAAAAGTATGTGGCAAAGCCAGTTCCTTATTAATTTTTTCGACAAATGTCATGGTTGGTATTTTGCCCTCTATTAAAAATATGGCGACTATACATCATTTATCAGGAAAAATCTGTACTCACTTTATTGGGCTATTTTATTAAAGTGCGCCCTTCAAGGGCGCTCGGCTCTCGGTTTTAATTCGGTTGGTTTTTCGGGGTTGTGTAACTCGCAAATCACCGGTCTACAGATAGTCACGGAATTCCTTCAGAAGTTTAGTCTTCTGCACAAATCGCCGGCAATCTGCCCTGCTCGCTCTGCCGCTTTATCACCCGATCCTTCTCAACCCCTCGGCAATACGGATGGTTGCCCCGCGCCAGGTCGGGAAAACCCCGGCAACCAGACCGACAAGCAGCGCGGCTGCAAGCTGCAGTATGACCGTAGAATTAGCCACCTGAAAGACCGGAAAGAACTGCGAAAGCTCTCTCTCCAGCAAACCGGCAGCAGGGAATGTCAGCAGGACCCCTGCAAGGCCGCCGAGCAAGGCAATGAACAACGATTCACCGAAGACAGTGCCGGCAATGTGATACCCCTTGAATCCCAGCACTTTCATGGTCGCGTACTCGGCTATCCTCTCCCTGGCAGTCATTGCCATGGTGTTGGCAGCAACCACCATAATGATGACAATCACGACATAGGAGACAATCTGGATGGCGATCATGATTGCTTCCGTCATGGCGACGAAACTGAGTTGGAAGGCCTTTTCCGTTTCGGTATGGGTCTCTGCCAGCGAGTTTTTGAAGGTTGCATCGATACTTTCGCCA
>JANMSG010000684.1:0-5464 GCA_031389065.1 Acidobacteriota bacterium
CTTACTGCCTACTATCCACATCTCACTTGGGAAAACTATATCACCCGCTTCGCGGGCTCGCAGGTGAGGAGGCTCACAATACCCAGCCCTTACAGGCTGGGCTTTATGCTTTCACCCGCGAAGCGGGTTCTCACATAACACCACAACTTTAGGATACTACTCTTCATTCTCGATTAATGTGAGTCTTGTATAGCAGCATTCGACAGATGCAGGCTGCCAGCTTGCCTTGTCTTGCCCCTTGGCAAACAGCCTGCCGTTGACCTTCAAACGGAGGCTAATGCTACTTTTATCTTGACCTTAGATTTCAAAGTGTATATGGTATGTGCGGCCTGAGCGTTAACAATCTTCCGGAAAATCAACAACTGGTAAGAGGCATTTTTCTGCTTGATTCATCAAGTGTCTCGATTTCATCAATCTACATGCCAGGCCAAATTGCTTTTTTATCAGTCACGCTGATTAACCACAGCCACCGGGTGGCTGGTAAATAATTCAGAATCAAACTCATATTAAGTGGGGTATTATTATGCGAAGAGAATTGAAAAGCTCCGTCTCTGTTGCCGCCAGCCTCGTGCTAGGCTTTTTCCTGTTGTTTTCACAATCTACAGCAAATCCAATATTTGCAGACACTGAGCTGTCACGCCAATCTTCCACAGGTTTTTCACCCGCTCAACAGGTGATCGCAGACCTTGCAGTCGGAACCCAGAAAAAGTTGGAATCGTTGATCGCCTCAGGTGTCAATTTGTTGCAGAGTCGTCCGGGTAAAGGTGCGTTCATCTTAACCACGTTTGCAAAACTTGAAGAACTCAAAAATCAAGGCTGGCAAGTCACCTTGTTATATGTCCGCGGTCTTGATGAAAATAGTCCTTGGCTGTCTGTCGAGGCGCCATCCGGGGGTTGCACATATAGCATTTCTCCAACAGAAAAATCTTTTCCATCCGGCGGAGGAGTTTCTAGTTTCACCCTCACGACAAATCCCGAATGCGAGTGGACGGTTTTCGCCGACTTTTCATGGATTCAGGTTAATCACATCGGTCAGGGCACCGGAAGTACCACGATATCTTTCAGCGTAGCCGCTAACGGCACAAACACCAACCGCATTGGCCATATATTTGTTAACGGCCAGATTTTCACTATTTATCAAGGCGCGCTGTTTAATGATGTTCCTGTAGGCCACCCTTTCTACACGGAGATCGGGAAACTCTCCGCTCGTGGCATCACTCTCGGCTGTGGAAATAACAATTTCTGCCCGAATGATCCTGTTCTCCGTGACCAGATGGCGGCCTTCATCCTGAGAGCGCGAGGAGAGTTCAACCCGCCTACTCCTGGAGCCCAGCGCTATACAGATGTGCCGCCGTCAAATCAGTTCTATAACTTTATTGATCGTCTGGCGGAGTTGGGAATCACACTAGGCTGCACTGCCACAACCTATTGTCCTACGGAGTCTGTACGCAGAGAACAGGCAGCGGCATTCATCATTCGCGGCTTAGGCGAATTCAACCCGCCTACTCCGGCAACCCAGCGCTTTGGAGACGTGCCGCCGACAAACCCGTTCTATAACTTTATTGACCGCATGGCTGCGCTAGGCATAACGCAAGGGTGTTCGACTGCGCCTCCCTTGTTTTGTCCTACTACCCCTATGACACGGGGGCAGATGGCGGCATTTCTGGTGAGAGCATTTAATCTGCAATAGAAATGCTCGAGACTGCTGAAGAACGAAATCCGCTACCCAATCCTTACACAGACCTGGCTCGGCACTTAACAGTTGTTTAAGTGCCGAGCCAGGTTTGCATAACCTATTTGTGCCCACCCCTCTCTTTAGTGTAGAAATAATATTCTTAACATAGCCTTTGGATATAATCCCAGGTAGGTTCGATGGAGGATTATAAATCCTAATATAGGCAAATCCTTTTATTAAAAAATGAAAACCAAGGAAAGAACTATTCATGGGTAAAAAGGTCTTAATTGCAGGTTACTATGGATTCAGTAATACAGGTGATGAAGCAATTCTAAGCGCAATGCTAGCCGATCTGCGGTCTCAGAGACCGGAGTTGGAATTTATTGTAATATCCGGAAATCCTGAAGAGACAGCCGCGCAAAATAATGTGTCGTCGGTTTTATATACGGATTGGAACGAAATCATAGAGTCAGTTCGCCAGTGCGATTTGATCATTCTCGGAGGAGGAGGATTATTTAACGATTACTGGGGATTTGATCCTCATGCACTACTTACAAGGGATCACTGGAGTATTAGCTTCTATAGTGCCTTTCCACTTCTTGCTACTCTGTTTGACAAGCCACTGATGCTATTTGCGATTGGAGTTGGTCCGTTGATGTCCGATGCAGGTCGCAAATACACTAATTTTGCTTTTGATCAAGCGTGGGTCTCGACGGTGCGAGATCTTGAATCGAAGGAATTATTATTATCGCCTGGTCTGGATGAATCAAGAATCAAAGTCACTGCCGATCCGGCATACCTGATAACCCCGTCCACCAAAGAGCGCGTCATAGATTTGCTTGCGTCTGAAGGCTATTCGGCTTCCGGCGAATGGCTCATTGGAGTATCACTGCGAAAGTGGGAGATTGGCGTACAACAGGAAAAATGGACGCACGAAGTGGCAAACGCCCTCGACATGGTGATCGAACGCTACAAAGCGAAGGTCTTGTTCCTGCCATTCCAGCGGGCAAGTGAGGATTTGACTGATGATTATGCAGTTTCGAATTCCGTTCGTAGCCTGATGCACCATCAAAGCCAGACCTTTACGCTTGAGAAAGACTACACCGTAGAGGAAAAAGCTGGCATCCTTGCACAATGCAAAATGGTTATTGGAATGCGTCTGCATTCATTAATTTTCGCTGCAAATGCTGGCGTCCCGGTTCTCGCTCTGGTCTACGATCCGAAAGTGCGGAATTTGATGCGGCAGTTGGGGTGCGAAAAATATGCTATAGAATTGAGCGCCACGAATGCGATAGAGCTGCTCAGGCTTTTTGCGGATGCTTACAGGAATCACGAAAAGATATCAGCCCAGCTTCAAAGCGCTGGCAAGAGCTTGAGGCACTTGTCAAAAGAGAACACCGACCTGGCTGTTGAGTTATTAGAGAATCCCGAACGCTTCCAGCGTCTACTTTCTCCGGAGATCATTGATTCTCTTAAAGGAATTACTCTGAATCTCGCCCTTCGCGTCGAAAGAGATATCCAGAAAATAAATGCGTTAGGAAAAGATAAAGAGCAGGAAACAAAAACACGAACGCTTCAACTAGCAGAACATGAGCAGCTCGTAAACTCACTCTCAGCACAACTGAGAGAGCAAGAACAATCGCTCGTATCGCAAATAACTGAAAAAGACCAGGCAGTTCAATCCCTGTCAGCGGAGCTTGCTGAAAAGAGCGAGAACATACAGGCGCTTTTATCTAAAGTATCGATAGCGGAACATAAGGCCCAATCTCTAATTTCAGAATTGACGGAAAAGAGCGAGAAAATACAGGCACTTTCATCTCAAGCATCGGCAGCAGAACATAAGGTCCAATCTCTGTCAACGGAGCTTGCGGAAAGGAGAAAGGAAAGGCAGGCGCTTTCGTCCAAGGTATCCGTAGCAGAACAAAATTCCCGATCTCTGGCATCACAGTTAGCCACGAAAGAGCGGTCTATCGAAGTACTATCAGAACATCTATCGGTGAAAGACGATGAGCTACAAAAAATAACCAACTCGATAGGCTGGCGCTTGTTAAGCCGCTACGGTCAAATCAAGTATCGGTATTTGTTGCCGATCTATAAGGCACTGGGTTTGCCGCCCTATAATAAAGCAGGAGTCAACGGTGTTCAAACTAATCCACAGATGTTGGATCAACTGCCGTTGGATCAATTGCCGAACCTGGCTCAGACAATTGATTTTTCGCCTAAACTTGAAAGCCTGGGAGTTACCCAATCATTACCAGAGGAATTGGCGTGGCAAGGGTCCGCTGAATCGAATGCATATGATGTGGTCTGTTTTCCAATTATTGATTGGGATTTCCGCTTTCAGCGACCTCAACAGTTGATGTCGCGCTTTGCTGCCGCAGGTCATAGAGTCTTTTATATATCCCAGAACTTTTATGCTTCTGGTCCCCCTTATCTGATTCAGGAAAAACAAAAAAACATTTTTGAGATTTCGCTTCGCGGGCCTGAAAAGGTGGTTTACAAAGACGTTATGGATGATAAGGCGCGCGATATCTTATTCGATTCGCTCAATGCGCTGCGTCGCGATTTATTGCTCGGTGCCACGGTTGCGGTCGCACAGTTGCCATTCTGGTGGCCCCTTGTCAATCAAGCCCGCTCAATGTTTGCCTGGCCTATCGTGTACGATTGCATGGATTATCATGCAGGCTTTTCGACGAATGAAAAGGTGATGATAGACCAGGAGCACGATTTGTTAAGCTCGGCTGACCTGGTCGTGGTGTCATCAGATTTCTTAGAAGAGCAGGCTCGTCCGTATAATTCAAATGTTCTGATGGTGCGAAATGCCTGCGAATATGAACATTTTGCTAAAGCAGGCAAGGCAAACAATCAACGCCCGGTTATCGGTTACTACGGGGCAATCGCTGATTGGTTCGATGCTGATTTGGTTGCCGACCTTGCAGAGCGCCGCCCTGACTGGGACTTCCTGCTGGTCGGCTCAACCTTCAGCGCAGACATCAGCCGATTATCGAAACTAGCCAATGTTTCTCTGCCCGGCGAAAAGCCTTATAGAGAAATTCCCGATTGGCTTGCGAGATTCGACGTAGCGCTGATTCCGTTTCATCGCACGTCGCTAACAGAGGCTACCAACCCCGTCAAAGCCTATGAGATTCTTGCCTCGGGCAAGCCCATTGTATCGGTGACCATTCCAGAGGTAGCCGCGCTTGCGCCGCTCGTGCGGCTCGCCTCAACGGCAGAAGAATTTGAACAAGAGATCGCCGCAGCGCTCGCTGAAAACGACCCGGAGTTGGTAGCGAAACGACGCGCCTTTGCTAAAGAGCATACCTGGGAGAAGCGCTACGAAATGCTTGCTCCTGCGATCCGTGAGGTTTTTCCAAAGGCTTCGATCATCATCGTAACCTTCCATAATCTTCAATTGAATCGCCTCTGTCTGGAAAGCCTTTACGCGCGCACGGAGTGGCCTAACTTTGAAGTCATCGTCGTTGATAATGCTTCTGCGGATGGAACTCCCGGTTACCTCAAAGAAGCAGAAAAGATATTTCCAAATCTGCGTGCGGTGTTAAACGATAGCAATCTAGGCTTTGCTGCCGCAAACAACATTGGCTTGAAACTGGCGACCGGAGATTATCTTGTGCTCTTAAATAACGACACAGTGGTGACTCGCGGCTGGGTTTCAGCGATGATTCGCCACCTCCATGCCAATCCGAAAATTGGCATGATTGGCCCGGTAAGTAACGCCATAGACAACGAAGCGAAAATCGAAGTGGATTACACAGAACTCGAAGACCTGCC
>JANMSG010000783.1:0-2088 GCA_031389065.1 Acidobacteriota bacterium
CGTAAAGCTTGGCGCAAACGCGCCGCTTGGAATAATCTGCCTGGCGTTTTTGCCATCGGCGTCCATGATCCAAACGCTCGAGGCCCGTCTGGCGCGCGGGAAATCCGGGATGCCTAAAGAATAGATGATGGATTTTCCGTCGGGCGAAAATTGAATATCGGAAAGCGATTTGATGCGATAGAGGTCTTCAATCGTAAAAGCGCGTTTCTGTGCAAAAGCGGAAACCGAAAGCATGAGTAATATCAGCAAGGGTAATAATATTTTCTTTGTCATATTTGTCATAAAGGACTCCTTAAAACGAATCGCTAAAATATTTATGCCGCACAAATATTCATTTAACCGCTAAAATGCAAAAAACGCCAAAAGAAAAATATTCCTGGTGTTTTTTGCGTCGTAACCGCTCATTTTTTTCTAACTCAAGCCTGTCATCTGTTCGCTCACTTCCCAGAGTTTGCGAGCCACGTCGTCATCTTGCGCGATACGCGAAGGATATTTCTCAAGCTTTTTCTCGAAATACTTACCTGAGATGCCTTCGACTTCACCGGATGTTGCAAGATAGACGCTGGTTTGTGCGCCTTTTTCGGGATTCATGGTGAACATTTTGATGAGCCATTCGATAGGCTTGGGGGTGTTGCGAAATATACTGGTAGCGACAGCACCCGGATGGAGCGAGTTTGCCGTGACGTTGGTGCCTTCCAGCCTTCGCGCCAACTCGCGTGTGAACAAAACATTCGCCAATTTTGAATTGCTGTAGGCAGGGATGCCTTTGTATTCACGCTCGCCTTGCAAATTATCGAATTCAATCTTGCCGTACTTATGCGCCTCGCTCGATACGCAGACGATGCGCGACGGCGCAGACTGTTTCAAGACCTCAAGCAAGAGGTTGGTGAGCAGAAAGTAAGCCAGATGATTGACCGCAAAAGTTGTCTCAATTCCGTCAACGGTCAGCGCGCGTTTAGGAAGGTAGACGCCAGCGTTGTTGACTAAAACATCAAGACGGTCATACTTCGCTTTGAAATCTTCAGCAAGTCTGCGAATCTCGCTTTGCGAAGCCAAATCGGCAATCATCAATTCGACATTTGCACTGCCGCTTCTCTTCTTGATTTCATCGAGCGCCGCTTCACCTTTTTCTTGATTGCGACAAACCATCACGACCGTTGCGCCAAGCTCTGCAAGTCTATGCGCGGTCACTTTCCCTATGCCAGCATTTGCGCCGGTAAGTAAACAAATTTTTCCAGTCATGTCTGCGATCATCGTTTTATCTATTGTTGTTGTGTCGGCGATAAGCCAGCCAGGAGGTGATCATTCCAAGAACAGACAGAGTCAGCATGAAGCCTGTCAAATAAAGAAGCGTTTTCTCTGGCTTGATATATTGAGCGAGTTCCGTATCTAAACTAATAAATAATGCCATGTAAAACACGCCCGCCGTGAAAGTCCATGCGGTAAGCAGGGTGACGATATTTCGCCGGTTTCCGGTTTGAAAGAAACCCAGTAATAACCAGATCACGATGATGTAATCAACAATCCATAGTGGGGCATATTGCCAGTGCCCCCAATTGATGACCGCTTCGCCAATGCCTAATCCGATGGCGAAAAACAAAGCTGTATATCTGCTCCAGGTAAGCATAGGAATCAGGCCTCAAGGTCTTGCGCAAAACCTTCAAGCAAATTGTCCGTCACTTCTATACCGGTAAAGACGTAAATCAGTTGATTCGCTCTTCCAGCCTCGCGTCCGTCACCTGACATATTTTTCCGTTCATCTCTCTTTGTCCGTTTGTCATATTTATTTGCTGAAAGTTAATCCGCCAAAGCCTGCGCGAAGTCTTCAAGCAAATCCTCTGTCGCTTCGATACCGACAGAGACGCGGATCAAGGTGTCTGAGATGCCGGCCTTCTTTCTCTCCTCCGGCGAAAGTCCGGCGTGTGATGTGGTCATCGGGCGAGTCATCAGCGTTTCGACGCCGCCGAGACTCGGAGCAATGATCGGTAGTTGCACTTTGCTCATAAAGGCTTCGGCTTTTGCTACATCGCCTTTTAACTCGAAGCTCAAGACGCCGCCAAAACCAGTAAACAATTCTCGCGCTCTGGC